>JALTRC010000683.1 GCA_026998145.1 Gammaproteobacteria bacterium | reverse complement strand
CAGGCGCGACCGTAGTTCTTGGCAGACAGACCCAGCTTGGGCTTGATCGTACAACCCAGCAGAGGACGACCGTATTTGTTCAGGATGTCACGCTCTACCTGGATACCCTGTGGTGGCCCGTTACAGGTCATCACATAGGCCAGTGGGAAACGGATATCTTCCAGACGCAGGGCACGCAGAGCTTTAAAGCCGAATACGTTACCGACCAGGGAAGTCATTACGTTTACAACTGAACCTTCTTCAAAAAGGTCGATGGGATATGCAATAAATGCATAAAAACAGGTATCATCGCCCGGCACGTCTTCGATTGCATAGGCACGACCCTTGTAGTAATCCAGATCGGTCAGCAAGTCTGTCCATACGGTAGTCCAGGTACCGGTTGAAGATTCGGCAGCAACCGCCGCAGCAACTTCTTCACGGGGCACGCCATCCTGAGGGGTTACCTTGAAACAGGCCAGAATATCCGTATCTTTGGGGGTATAGTCTGGCATCCAGTAAGTTTCGCGGTATTCTTTTACACCCGCATCATAGGTTTTAGCCATTGTTTTCTCCAGTGGTTCAACATAGTGAGTCAATCGCGGTAGTTACCGCGTGTGGACATTATGCTGATATGCATGTATAAACCAAAATCAATAGTTTCTATTTAACTCATAGAGAAAAATCTATATGGTTTATTCCATTGCCAAAAATCTGATTCGCCACGTGACCCTGCGCCAGATGCAGATATTCGAAGCGGTGGTGCGTCTGGGCAGTTATACCCGCGCTGCCGAGGAGCTGCACCTGACCCAGCCCACCGTCTCCATGCAGGTGAAAAAACTCACGGAAACCATTGGCTATCCCCTGCTGGAAAAAGTCGGCAACCATTTGCACACTACGGCGGTGGGAGATGAGGTCTATAACACCTCCCAGACCATGCTCGGCAATATCATGTCCCTGGGAGAGTCCACTGCCGCCCTTGAGGGCGTGATTAAAGGCCCATTGCGTATTGCCGTTATCACCACCGCCAAATACTTTATGCCCTATTTGCTGGGTGCCTTTATCAACCAGCATCCACAGGTCACCCCCATATTGAAAGTCACCAATCGCCTGCGGGTGTTGGAGCGATTGAAATCCAATGAAGATGATTTGCTGATTATGGGGCAGGTACCGGAAGAAC
Source organism: Gammaproteobacteria bacterium (assembly GCA_026998145.1). GTDB lineage: Bacteria > Pseudomonadota > Gammaproteobacteria > SZUA-229 > SZUA-229 > JALTRC01. The sequence continues at coordinate 827 of JALTRC010000683.1, read as the reverse complement.
TACCGGTGGTCGCCCACCCGTTTGTGGACAATGAACTGGTGGTGGTCGCTCATGTGGATCACCCTTTGACAAAATGCAGGGACATCAGCCTGCAACAATTACAGAAAGAGCGTTTTCTGGTACGGGAAACAGGTTCAGGCACACGACTGGCCATAGATCGCCTGTTTGCCGAACAGGATTTACAGGTACACCCGTATATGGAACTGGGAAGCTCCGAAGCCATTAAGCAGGGTGTTATGGCAGGACTGGGAATTTCCGTTTTATCACGCCACAACCTGCGCCTGGAACTGGCCCATCATCATATTGCGGTACTGGATGTAAAAGGTTTTCCACTGTTTTACCGCTGGTATGCGGTGCACTTGAAAAACCGAAAACTGTCGCTAACTGCGCGAAGTTTTCTCGACTTTTTGCTTAAGCAGGGCAAGGAAATGTTGCAACACGTACCGGGTGCATCCAAAGATAAATCAGAGTCAATGCCGGTAAGTTAATGGCTAAGCTTATAATATTAAAAAATATTTCTGCTTATTGTAGATAAGCCTCCCCCTTTGACAAAGGGGGAATGAGGGGGATTTAAAAACTTTCAGCTTTGGATACTCTATCAATACCGTGTTTTAACAGGAACAATTTCAAATCTCCCCCGGCCCCTCTTTGCTAAAGAGGGGAGCTGACACTATTGAATTTTATGTGTTTTACAGTCTGGAGTTTAACTTACTGACTAAGCCTGTAACATTTAAAATATTTCCGCTTATTGCAGATAAGCCTCCCCCTTTTCAAAGGGGGAATGAGGGGAATTTAAAAACTTTCAGCTTTGAATGCTCTATCAATAC
>JALTRC010000682.1 GCA_026998145.1 Gammaproteobacteria bacterium | reverse complement strand
CCCTGGCGGAAATGCACAATAAACGGGATGTAATTGAAGTGGCGCGTCGTCAGGATGCGCTGGTGAATAATATCACCACCGAGAGTTAATGCCTGGTGCCTGTATACCTGGACAATAATGCAACCACCCCATTGGATGCCCAGGTGCTGGATGCCATGTTGCCCTATATGCAAGGGCTGCATGGCAACCCGTCCAGTGTGCACCGCTATGGACGGCTAACCCGCAACGCCATGGAACAGGCCCGCACTCAGGTAGCTGGTTTAGTAGGTGTGCAGCCGGAGCAGGTGGTGTTTACCTCCGGCGGCACCGAGGCCAATAATCTGGCCATACAGGGTGTGCTGGGGCATTTGCCGGCAGCAGGGCTGGCGGTAAGCAGTATCGAACATGCATCCTTGCTGGAACCGGCCAGGGCATTGCAGGCCAAAGGCTGGCAGCTGAAGCTCTTGCCGGTCAATGGGCAGGGTCAGGTGGAAGTCTCGGCGCTGGCTGGCCTGGTGGATAATACCCGGCTGGTATCGATAATGGCGGCCAATAATGAAACCGGCACAGTGCAGAATATTGCGGCACTGTCTGCCACCACCGGGGCACTGTTTCATACAGATGCGTCACAGGCTGCCGGTAAAATTGCTGTGGATTTTGCGGCCATGGGGGTGGATTTAATGACACTCTCCTCCCACAAAATCTATGGGCCCCAGGGGGCCGGGGCTCTGATTATGAACCGGGCCGTGGATATCAGGCCCATGCTGCTGGGCGGCGGGCAGGAACACAATCTGCGCAGCGGCACCGAGAATATTGCCGCCATCGTGGGTTTTGGCATGGCGGCGCAGCTGGCCGGGCAACAGCTTGAGTCCCGCCAGCAGCAGGCCATGCAATTACGGGATGAATTGATTCGGCGTTTACAGCCTATATCATCCGTAAAAATATTTGCTGCGGATGTTGAAAGCTTGCCCAATACGGTACAATTTGCGGTTGGCGGTTATGATGGTGAAGCACTGCTAATGGAACTGGATCGCAGAGGTTTTGCGGTATCCAGTGGCTCAGCCTGTCATGCCCGGCAAACCGAACCCAGCCATGTGCTACTGGCTATGGGTGTGGATGAAACAACGGCCCGTGGGGCCATACGAGTCAGCTTCGGAAAGGACAACCGAGCTGAAGATATAGATCAGTTCATGGATGCGCTGCAACAGATTATTAACAGAGATTAAGCCGTGAGTGATATGAAGCTACCTATTTATTTCGACTATTCCGCGACCACTCCCGTGGACGAGCGCGTAGCCGATGCCATGTGCCAGTGTTTAACCATCGAAGGCAACTTCGGCAACCCGGCCTCCCGCAGCCACGCCTTTGGCTGGTCGGCCGATGAAGCGGTGGAAGAAGCCCGCGGCCATGTGGCGGCATTGGTCAATGCGGATCCCCGGGAAATCATCTGGACCTCCGGCGCCACCGAGTCAGACAATTTAGCCATTAAAGGCGCCGCCCATTTCTACCAGAAAAAGGGCAAGCACATTATCACCTGCAAAACCGAGCACAAGGCAGTACTGGACTCCTGCCGCCAGCTGGAACGGGAAGGCTATGAAGTCACCTATCTGGCCCCGGAAAGCAATGGCCTGATCGACCTGAAAAAGCTGGAAGCGGCCATGCGGGATGACACCATCCTGGTGAGCATTATGCACGTGAATAATGAAATCGGCGTGATCCAGGACATTACTACCATCGGTGAGCTATGCCGGGACAAAAAAATCGTCTTCCACGTGGATGCCGCCCAAAGCGCCGGCAAGGTGCACATCGACCTGCAAAACATGAAAGTGGATTTAATGAGCTTCTCCGCCCATAAAATCTACGGGCCCAAAGGCATAGGCGCCCTCTATGTACGCCGCAAACCCCGTATCCGCATCGAAGCCCAGATGCACGGCGGCGGCCATGAGCGAGGCATGCGCTCCGGCACATTAGCCACCCACCAGATTGTTGGCATGGGCGAAGCCTTCC
>JALTRC010000681.1 GCA_026998145.1 Gammaproteobacteria bacterium | reverse complement strand
AGAACATAGTGGGCTTTGTGAATTTTGTTGATGGGGTAAGCCAGCTGGCGACGGCCCCAGTCTTCCAGACGATGTACCTTGCCACCATCACCTTCGATGATGTTACGGTAACGCTCAATCATGGCAGGAACCTGTTCGCTCTGGTCAGGATGTACCAGAAATACAATTTCGTAATGACGCATTAATACGCTCCCTACGGTTAATGCCCTCTGCCAACCACGACAGTAGAGCAAGGAGTTAGGCCTTTCAGGCCGGAAAAACAGGCGCGAATTATATAGCCGATACCCGGCAAACACAAGAATATTCCATATTTTGCAGGGATTATGATCCAAACGGCTACGACCGAGCCGGTTTTACCGGGAAAATGATAAGATGCTAGCGATGGATACAGCAGGATTCGTTTTTTCATGCAACCAAATTACACAAGCCCCCTCTAAGAGCCAGTATCGACAGAAAAGATTATTATGAAACCCCTGATTTTTGCCAGCTTACTCATCTTCCCCCTGCTAAGCCAGGCCGCACCACCTGCCCTGCCCGCCTATAGCACCCACTATGACCCGAAACGGGATGCCTTTGCCGATGGCCGCGCCGCCATTGCTCTGGCCCAGCAAAGCCACCGGCGGGTACTGATTGAAGTAGGCGGCGAATGGTGTAGCTGGTGCCACCGGCTGGATGACTTTCTGGACAAAAACCCGGATATTAAACAGCAGCTCCATGACAACTTTGTGTTTTTAAAAATCAATGTCAGCGATGAAAACGATAACAGCAAGTTTCTATCCGCCTTTCCCAAGCCCCTGGGCTATCCCCATATGTATGTGGCCGAGCAGAACGGCGATATTCTGTGGTCCAAGGATACCGCTGATTTTATTAGCAACGGCCAGTACGCCAGAGAAAACTTTTTACGCTTTATTGAACGCTGGAAACTCAAGCCCCAAACAAAGGTAAGCCAGCAATGAATCGACGGGACTTTATCACCCTGCTGGCCGCCGCCAGCGCCGCTTACCCCTTATCCGCGCTGGCCGGTCTGCGTCAGCAGGCACTGGATACCAGCCGCCTGAGCGAGCCATGGAAAACCATTGCTGCGGTGCAGGAACATTTATTCCCGGCAGAGCAGGACTCCCCCGGCGCCTATGATATTCACGCCATTGTGTATTTAAAAAATATGCTGGAACGCCCCGGCGCGGATCAGGAGGAAGCTGATTTTATTAAAAAAGGCCAGGGCTGGCTAAATGGCATGGCAGGGCAGATCTACCAGAAAAACTTTATTGATCTTAAGGCTGAGCAAAAAGAAAGCGTGCTGCGCAAAATCGAAACCAGCCGCGCCGGTTATCGCTGGTTGAATACCCAGCTCAGTTATATTTTAGAAGCCCTGCTCAGCGACCCGGTTTACGGCGGCAATACCAATGGTATTGGCTGGAAATGGCTGGAACACCAGCCGGGTTTCCCGGCCCCCACCAGCAGCAATCTGTTTTACAAACTGGGCTATCAAAAACACAGGAATAGCAAAGCATGAGTACAGACTATGACGTCATTGTTATCGGTAGTGGCGCCGGTGGCGGCCCGGTGGCATTTGAATGCGCCAAAGCGGGAAAATCCGTGCTGGTGCTGGAAAAAGGTGACTGGCTCAACGAAGAAGATTTTGCCAAGGATGAGCTGGCCTGCTGCCGTCACAATGTATACACACCGGAGTTAAAAGACGAGCAGCATGTGATTGAAGACACGGATGCGGACGGCAACTGGTACGCCGAGCCCACCTCGGAATCCGGCTGGAGCTTCTGGAACGGCAGTCTGGTGGGTGGTTCCTCCAATTTTATGAGCGGATTTTTTTACCGCATCAAACCCAAGGATTTTCGCCTGCTGTCCGAATTCGGCCCCATTGAAGGAGCCAATATCGCCGACTGGCCGATTTCTTATGAGGATATGGAACCCTACTTCAGCAAAGCCGAAGTGGAAGTGGGCATCTCCGGCAAGGTGCAACAACATCCCTTTTTAG
>JALTRC010000680.1 GCA_026998145.1 Gammaproteobacteria bacterium | reverse complement strand
CCCTTATTCAGCAAATGCAGGGAGATATTGGCGCCTATCTATTTAAAGCCTGGCGCTTCCCTGATTTTATGGGGGATGTGGTAAAAAACTGTTACAGCTTTGATCGCTATAATGACGCTGCGGTGGATTATATTGATATTGTTCAGGTGGCATTAATTGAAGGCAGCATTTACACCGGCCTGGAATGCCCCGATGACTGGAACAGTGTACCCGCCTTTCACAAACTCAATATTGATACACAAAGCAGTATTCTGGACATAGGGGACAATAAAATTATTTTTGAAGAAACCCATTCTTTATTTCATTAAGCCCATACAAATAAACCACAGGGTCTATACTCAATAAAAAATTACGGAATGACGACATAATGAACGAAAAAGCAGAACATTTTTATGAAGAACTGGAAAAAGCCGTTGAAACCGATCAACTGGTATTACCCACTCTTCCGGAAGTTGCCTTAAAGATCAGGGAAGCAGTGGAAAGTGATAACTCATCAGCCCAGCAAATTGCCGAAACCCTCACTCAGGATGCTTCATTATCTGCCCGCCTGATACAGGTTGCCAATAGTCCCCTGTACCGTTCCCGTAATCCCATTGATGATTTACAGATGGCCGTTACCCGGCTGGGCATTCGCATGGTAAAAGATCTGGTCATCAGCCTGGCCATGAAACAGATTTTTCAGGCCACATCCGATGTGCTGGATGAACATTTCCGCAGCACCTGGAATACCGCCGTTGAAGTGGCGGCCATCTCCCGCATGATGGCATCTGCCGTACCCGGTCTGAATCCCGAGCAGGCTTTACTGGCCGGTCTGATTCACAATATCGGCGCACTGCCCATACTGGTTATGGCTGAAGATGATGATGATCTGTTTAACGATTCCGATGCTCTGGGTGAGATGATTATTTTATTACAGGGCCGAGTAGGCGAGCTGATTCTCAAGCACTGGAATTTCCCTGAACCCATGATCGAAGTGGTGCAGGAAGCCCATAATTTCAGCTATGAACATGATGGGGATGCCAACTTTGTTGACCTGGTACAGACGTCTTTATTACAGGGTGGTCACGTACCTGCCAGCCATGAGCCGGAAGACTGGGGCAGCGTACCAGCCTTTGCCAAACTGGGCATGGATACGGAAGTGAACGTGATAGAGATTGAAGAAAACCAGGAAATTATCGAGAACACCAAGCAAACCCTGATGATTTAGCTTATTGCAAAACCGTAGGGTGGATCAAGCGCAGCGGATCCACCTTCGTCGCAGGCATTGGTGGATCCGCTACGCTTGATCCACCCTACCTTTTAGCTGGCTTCCACCCGCATATGGGGGAACAGAATCACATCACGAATCGATGGGGAATCGGTCAGCAACATCACCAGCCGGTCTATGCCAATGCCCTCGCCCGCCGTCGGCGGCAAGCCATGTTCCAAAGCGCGAATATAATCCGCATCATAATGCATGGCCTCATCATCACCCGCATCTTTTTCCGCTACCTGCTGCTGGAATCTCGCCGCCTGATCTTCCGCATCATTTAACTCGGAAAAACCATTGGCCAGCTCGCGGCCGCCCACAAAAAATTCAAAGCGGTCGGTAATAAATGGATTGTCATCATTACGTCGTGCCAGCGGTGATACTTCGGTTGGATATTCGGTAATAAAGGTCGGGTTCATCAAGCGATGTTCTACCGTCTTTTCAAAAATCTCGATCTGCACCTTACCCAGCCCATAAGATTCTTTTAATGGAATACCCAAAGACTCGGCAATTTTACGGGCGCCGGCTTCATCCGCCAGGTCTTCTGCCTTGATGTCCGGATTAAAATGCAAAATGGAATCAAATACGGACATGCGGGCAAAAGTCGATCCGAAATCATACACATCACCCTGATAAGGTACCTGGGTTGAGCCGACAACCGTTTCCGCCAGCCCCCGCAGCAGTTCTTCGGTAATATCCATCAGATCACGATAATCTGCATAGGACATATAAAATTCCAGCATGGTAAATTCCGGATTATG
>JALTRC010000679.1 GCA_026998145.1 Gammaproteobacteria bacterium | reverse complement strand
GGGCCTTAGGTCTTTTATTGTTATCTGTAGATGGCATTGGGCTTATCAAGTTCAGCTGAATTGGTGGACGATTATTGTATAAATCCCAGCCTGATTCTTAAAACGCTGGAGAATGATTTCATATCATATGTCTGTTAATGATTCCCATAAACCGAGCCATCTCTACTTTTATACTTTTACTGCTGACAATGTCAAATGCCGCTAGTGTTGTATGCTGGTTTATTATGCCAACCACTCCCGGGCGGTTTCCGTAATAGCAGCCACGGCCGGGTGGGATATTTTCCGCTCTACGGATATGGCATAAAACTGTTCGCGAATATCCTCTGTCTGGCCGATCAGGACCACGTCATACTGGGCCTGTACTTCTTCCGCTATGGCCGTAGGTGCGGTAAAGATGCCGGTGCCGGAGCGGCCAAAGGCTTTCATCAGGGCGCTGTCATCAAATACACCAACGATCTGAGGGTAGATATGCTGGCTCTCCAGCCAGCCGAGCAGGCGGTTACGAATCACCGAGGTTTCACCAGGCAGCAATAAGGGGCTGTTATTGAGCATCTGGGGGAATGGGCTATCCAGCGTGTCAGCCAGCTTGTGGCTGGCGAAAAAACTGATGCCGCTATTGCCCAGGGGATGATTAAAGCCGCGCACATTGACCGAGGCGGGAATAGGGCCGTCGGCAATCAGCAGGTCGATTTTATGCAGCGCCAGCTCTGCCAGCAGGTTATCCATCGAGCCTTCCCGGCATACAATACGGATGGCTTCCGGTAATTGTAATGCAGGCGCCAGTAGCCGGTAGGCAATGGATTTGGGCACTACATCGGTGATACCCACTTTAAAAATCTGTGGGCGCTTTCGGGGCGCATCCCTTAACATTTCTTCCAGCTCGCCACCCAGAGAAAAGATTTCTTCCGCATAGCTTTGTACCAGCCGGCCCTGCTCGGTTAATTCCAGATTGCGGCCCACCCGATTAAACAGGGCTTCACCCAGCTTATCTTCCAGCAGGCTGATCTGGCCACTGATGGTCTGGGGGGTGAGGTGCAGTTTCTCACTGGCTCTGGCAATACTGCCTTCTTTGGCAACAGCCCAGAAATAATGCAGGTGCTTGTAGTTGAGCATATTGATACTTCGATAAATACGAATGGTTTATAAATATTATTCGACTTTTTCTAATCTTTAAAGGCCGCTAGTCTGTTTCCACCTTTAATAGATAAGGAATCGGAGACGAATATGAACATTGATATTCAAGCACGTAACTTTCCCCTGACGGATGCATTGCGTCAGCATATCGACCGTCGGCTGGGCTTTGCCCTGAGTAGCCGGGATGACGCGATACAGCGTATCCGGGTATTACTATCGGATATTAACGGCCCCAGAGGGGGAGCCGATAAATGCTGCCATATTCAGGTGGTAATTCCCCGCCTGCCGGATGTGGTGATTGAAGATACTGAGGTGGATTTATATACGGCGATTGACCGGGCGGCCGAGCGTGCCGGTCGCACCGTTGGCCGCCGCCTGAATCGGCAGCGTGACAGAGGCCGCAGCGGTGGTCATCAGCGGCTTAAAAACACGCTCGATGTGTCTGATGCAGAGGGAGAACACTGATGAATAATCTATCAGGACATACGCTTAATGCTTCACAGGCCGGGGCACTGCCGGTTAATAAAGTCGTGCGCAATACCTATACCTTATTGTCCATGACTCTGCTATTTAGTGCGCTCACTGCGGGTGCCTCTATGGCTCTGGGCTTGCCCCATCCTGGAATGCTATTAACCCTGGCGGGATATTTTGGCCTGCTGTTTGCCACCTCAAAATTCCGCAACTCCAGTCTGGGGCTGGTATTTGTTTTTGCTCTCACCGGCTTTATGGGATACACCCTGGGGCCCATACTCAATAGTTATCTGGCGCTGCCCAATGGGGGCCAGCTGGTGATGACTGCCATGGGGGGCACAGGCGTGATATTTCTGGGGTTATCCGCCTATGCCTTAACCAGCCGTAAAGATTTCAGCTTTATGGGTGGCTTTTTAATGGTGGGCATTCTGGTGGCCTTTATGGCCGGGCTGGGTGCGGTATTTTTTGAGATGCCTTTGCTGTCGCTGGTGGTGTCGGCGATGTTTGTATTGCTGATGTCCGGGCTGATTCTGTATGAAACCAGTCAGATTATTCACGGTGGCGAGCGTAATTATATTATGGCCACGGTGGCTTTATATGTGTCTATCTTTAATCTGTTTACCAGTCTGCTGCATTTACTGGGCGCCATGCAGAATAATGATTAGAAGAGGAAATATTCGCCGGTAACTGTACCGGCTTTTATGGAAGGCCTGTTTGTTTTGTGAAAGCTGTTGTAATGTAAGCCTGAACATAACAGGGGTATAAGCCGGTGGACTTTGAGTGGGTGGCGATTGCATTAGGTGATGTAAGCTGGATTGTGCTGGCATTCGGGCTGGGATTTCTGGTGCAGCTCATTCGCCTGCCGCCTCTGGTGGGCTTTCTGGCAACCGGTTTTCTATTGAACTACCTGGGTGTGGACAGTGGCGAAACCCTGCACAAGCTGGCGGATCTGGGTATTACGCTGCTGCTGTTTACCGTAGGCCTGAAGCTGAACCTGAGAATGCTCATCAGGCCGCAGGTGTGGGCGGTAACCGGCCTGCATGTGGGCTTGATTGTGGCTTTGTTTGGCTGCGGAATTTTTATTTTGGCGCTGCTGAAAGTATCCCTGTTTGCCCAGCTGGATTTTAAATTAGCCTTACTGCTGGCTTTTGCGCTGAGTTTTTCCAGCACCGTATTTGTGGTGAAATCCCTGGAAGAAAAAGCCGAGATGAAATCTCTGCACGGTCGAATTGCCATTGGCATTCTGGTGATGCAGGATTTACTGGCGGTTATTTTTCTGGCGGTGTCCACGGCCAAATTACCCTCCCCCTGGGCCTTATTGCTCTTTTCACTCATACCCTTGCGGCCGGTGTTTCAGCATATTTTGCAGAAAACCGGCCATGGTGAATTGCTGGTTTTATATGGTCTGGTACTGGCGCTGGGTGGCTCTGAGCTATTTGAGCTGGGGGGTGTAAAAGATGATCTGGGTGCTTTGATGATGGGGCTGCTGATTTCCTCTCATCCCAAGTCGGCAGAAATGGCCAGAGCCATGCTGGGCTTTAAGGATCTGTTTCTGGTTGGGTTCTTTTTATCCATCGGCATGGCCGGGCAATTATCCATGCAGGTAGTGTTGATCGGCATATTACTGGTGCCCTTTATCTTTTTTAAATCAGCCCTGTTTTTTGCATTAATGACAGGTTTTAAATTGCGTGCCCGTACCGCTTTACTGGCAACGCTGAATTTAAGTAATTACAGTGAATTTGGTTTGATTGTGGCGGCTATTGGAGTAAGTAATGGCTGGATGAGTGCAGACTGGCTGGTGATTATTGCCATTGCCCTGTCTTTGTCTTTTGTGCTTGCTGCATTATTAAATAATTTTGATGACAAAATTTATGGCCGTTATCGAAACCTGTGGATGAAGTTCCAGCAACAGGATCGACTCAGCGATGATTGCCTGCTGGATACCCAGGGAGCCACTATCGCCATTTTTGGTATGGGCCGAGTCGGCAGTGGCGCCTATGACCGAATGCGTGAAAAATACGGGGAAACGGTGATTGGTATTGATTTTGATAGTGAGCTGGTGAAAAAACATCAGCTTAAAGGCCGTAATGTATTGCATGGCGATCCCAGTGATGCAGACTTCTGGGAAAAAATAGAAAAAGAGCACAGCATCAAACTGGTGATGCTGGCACTGCCAAACCTGCAGGCCAATCTGGATGCCCTGGCGCAACTTCGGGCAATTGCTTTTTCAGGTAATGTAACGGCTATAGCCCGTTATCCGGATGAAGAATCCATATTAAAAAAATATGGCGCCACATCCGTCTATAATATTTATACAGAAGCCGGTGCTGGATTTGCCGAGCATGTTGAGCATGAAGTGATACCTTACATTGCAACGGAAATAATTCAGGGAAGCTAGCCTTAAATTTCAAATAGTGAAAAATCTATGAAAAATAAAATCGAAAAAGAATATACCGCCCCCTGGGAAAAAGCCTTTGACAGTTTACTAAGTCCCCTTGAAGAATTTATTCATCGGCAAACAACTTCCGGTGTTTTATTGATGCTATGCGCCGTGGTTGCACTGCTGATTGCAAACAGCTCATGGAATGAAACCTATCATCATGTGCTGCAAATGAAATTCACCATTGGTGTTGAAGGTTTTCAGTTATCTAAAACGCTTCATCACTGGATTAATGATGGTTTGATGGCTCTGTTCTTTTTTGTTATCGGGCTGGAATTAAAACGGGAAATTCTGGTGGGGGAGCTGGCTGACCCCAGGCAGGCCATGTTACCCATTATCGCAGCTATCGGTGGCATGTTGGTGCCGGTGTTGATATATATGGCCATTAATCCCGAAAGCCCTACCTTTGAGGGCTGGGGCGTTCCCATGGCAACTGATATTGCCTTTGCTTTAGGGGCTCTGGCACTGCTGGGTAACCGGATACCTAAAAATCTGCTAACTTTTCTGGTGGCGCTGGCGATTGTTGATGACCTGGGAGCGGTGATTGTCATTGCATTATTTTATACGGAAACTATTAGCATACCGGCGCTAATGATTGTGACGCTGATGATTGTTATGTTGCTGGCGCTTAATCTGGGTGGCATTCGTCGAACCCTGCCTTATATGCTACTGGGAATCATCTTATGGATAGCCATGTTAAAGAGTGGTATTCATGCCACATTGGCCGGCATTATTCTGGCTTTCACCATTCCCATGCGGCCCAAGTATGATCCTGATCGTTTTCTGTCTCAGGTTGATGGCATGATTGAACAGATTCGGATTGCCTATCAGAAGGGTAAAAATATTATTAAAAATGACAGCCTGCGTTCCCGTGTGCGTGCTCTGGGTGAAGGGGTGCAGCTGGTGCAGGCACCCGCCCAGGTGCTGGAACATAAAATGCATTTACCATCGGCCTACATTATTATACCAATCTTTTCGCTGGCCAATGCCGGGGTGCCGATTGACTGGTCTTCCTTTGGCAGTATTGTGATGCATCCGGTTTCAGTGGGTATTACAGTCGGCCTTGTGCTGGGTAAATTAGTGGGTATAGCCGGCTTTTCCTGGCTGGCTGTAAAGCTGGGGCTGACGGTTCTTCCGCAGGGTTTAAATTTTAAACATATCACGGGCGTAGCATTAATGGGCGGGATTGGTTTTACCATGTCCATATTTATTGCAGAGCTGGGTTTTGCCTCTATGCCCGATGAGCTTTTAATGGCGAAAACCGGCATTTTACTGGCCTCGATTATTGCCGGTTTTTCAGGCTTTATCTGGTTATATTTCACTACGAAAAAAGAGCTGTAAAGTTTTTGCTAAAGGCACGGCTAGAAAAGCCGGGGAAAATGTTTAAGCTTAAATAAAAAAGGGCCGGGTAATACCAGCCCTTTTTAGCATTCTATGAATTGATCAGAGTTTCCTTAATAATTCATATTCCAGGATTCTTCCTTCTGGTTCAGATTTTCAGTGACCAGCATTTCAAGTAAATGGGACATCACCATCACATTTTCCTGAAGTTCGCTGTTAGTCATTTTCTTACCTGCATTTTTCTTATTAAGGTCCTGTAGTATTTCTTTCATTAACTTCAGGTGTTTGAGTTTTGCTGCCGCTGCTATTTTCTGGGTAGAGTTTCCAGAATGGGCAATAGCAAATTCCTGCTTACACTCTTTGAGTTTATCCCCCAGAGAGCTGGCATTGGCAATATTACTTAATGGGCTGCTTAGTAAAGCAATAAAGAACACAGATGAGAGGATGGTTTTATTTCGGTTTATCATGTTTATCTCCGTAGCGTGGTTTTCTTTAGCGATTGCTAAAGGTGTTAAACACTCTGGCAAAATAAAACAGCTTTTGAATTATGCCCCAGTGAATCCATGGATACCTCTGTGAGTTTTTGGGTATCTTTAAGTTTCCTGCAACCTGGGCTGATGGTGTAGTATCCGCGCAATCTTTGATCTTTGTCAAATTAGCATATAAGCATGTAATTATTCCAGGGAATGGTTTTTAAAAACTTAAAGAGGGCAAGCAGATAACCACTTTTAAGGAACCCCTGATTAATTCTGGACGAAACAGTTTGTAACTCAATTCACCTGATTCAAGGCGACGAATCGCACGTAATAGCAGGCTATTGCGAAGATTCGCAACGCAGAAGCAGGAGAATTGAGATGCGAAATGTGAGTTCATGAATTATTCAGAGGTTCCTTAAATAAAGGTTGTTGAGGGGTATAAATGAAGCTGTCTTCAATTGGTACTAAATCATCCAGTCTGTTAGGCTTCAGTATCTGTTAATTTGCAACTTTAAGTAATGAAAAATATTTTCAGTCGGCTCCCCTCCGATAC
>JALTRC010000678.1 GCA_026998145.1 Gammaproteobacteria bacterium | reverse complement strand
CCACGGCTGATCCGGATTTACGAGGAGGTACGCGGGCGGATATTTTGCTGGGCTTTAATTATCAGTTAAATCAGCATTATTTACTGGGTATGGAAATGGGAGTGCCGGTTTATCAGAATTTAGATGGGCCGCAGTTGGAGATGGATAGTATTTTGCAGCTCGGCTTGCAGTATGATTTTTGATGTTTGGCTGGTGCAGTCAGCATAAAAACCTCCCCCTTTGAAAAAGGGGAAGCGAGGGGGATTAAAAGCAAAAGCTCAATCTCCCCCAGCCCCTCTTTTGCAAAGAGGGGAGCTTTCTATAAAGAATACTTTTGCAAAGAGGGGTGCTTCCTATAAAGAATACTTTTGCAAAGAAGGAAGTTTTCTATAAAGAATGCTTTTCCAAAAAGGGGCGTTTTCTATAAAGAATACTTTTTCAAACGATACAAAAAAGCATCCCGACTCAAACCCAGCAGCCTTGCCGCCCGGCTCTTATTACCAGAAGTTCGCGACAGTGCCTGCTGCATTAAATCCACTTCCAGCTGATCCAGCTTGATACCCATATCCGGTAACTGAAAGCCACGGTTTTCCTGCTGCTGAATATTTAAAGGTAAATTATGTTCTGTAATTTGCTGGCCGGATAATAAAATCACTAACCGCTCGCAACAATTACGCAGCTCCCGCACATTCCCCGGCCAGTGATAGTGTTTCAGTTTGTTTTGTGCAGACGCTGTTAAAACCGGCGCTTGCAGATTATGCTGCTGTGCGGCCTGCTGAATAAAATGCTCGGCCAGAAAAATAATATCATCCCGACGTTGCTGCAGGGCCGGCATTTTTAATGGCACAATTTGCAAACGGTAAAACAGGTCTTCACGAAAAGCCCCCCGTTCCACTTCTTTTTCCAGCTGGCGATTGGTTGCCGCAATAATCCGCACATCATATTGCTGAATTTGTGTATCACCGATTCGCTGGCACTCGCCGTATTCAATAAAGCGTAGAATTTTGGCCTGGATGCTCAACGACAGCTCACCAATTTCATCCAGAAATAAAGTACCGCCCTCAGCCTGTTTGATATAGCCTTCGTGGTGTTCGATGGCGCTGGTAAAGCTGCCTTTTTTATGGCCGAATAAGGCCGATTCGGCCAGCTCATCAGAAAGAGCGGCACAGTTAAGGGTAATAAAGGGCTGCTGGGCACGGCGGCTTTGCTGATGTACCCGGCGAGCCAGCAACTCTTTTCCGGTACCGGTTTCCCCTTCAATCAGCAGGGTCACATCCGTTGCGGCGATAATTTCTGCCGAACGCAATAGCCCCTGTATTTCAGGTGTTTGTCCAAGAATTTCTGGATACTTATTCATAGCTTCTACCTACATAACATGGTGGCTGTGATCCAGCGGTGTAAAAAACAAACTGGCCAGCGCCATGATGACAATAATCAGTCCCACTATTTGCCTGAGCCTTTGCTGGGAACCCAGGCGTCTTATCCATCCGGTTAGCATACCTGCCAACACCATCACCGGCAAGGTTCCCAGGCCAAATGCCAGCATCATCAGCGACCCATGGGATGCAGAACCGGATGTTACACTGATAAGCAGCATCATATAAACCAGCCCACATGGCAGCCAGCCCCAGAGCATACCGTACAGTATTGCGCGGCTTATGGAATTGATCGGCATCAAGGCCTGTATAACCGGTTGCAGCCGTTTCCACACTGGCTGCCCAAGATGCTCTAGCTGGGACAACTGGGGCAGCCAGCCTGCCAGATACAATCCAATTGCCGCCATAAATGCAGCCCCCAGATAGCGCAGTATTTCATGGGCGTGATCCAGCCCGATTGCCTGCAACAGGCTAATGCCAAAAGCACCGCTGATAGCGCCCGCCAGAGCATAGCTCAGTAAACGCCCCACATTTAACAGGCTCACAAAAAACAGCATACGCTCCCGCTGCTGGCGAATGTCGGCTGGCAGGCTCATGCTCAGAGCGCCGGAAATCCCGCCACACATCCCCAGGCAATGGAGGGTACTGGCAAAGCCGATCAGAAAAA
>JALTRC010000677.1 GCA_026998145.1 Gammaproteobacteria bacterium | reverse complement strand
ACTTAAATCCCCCTGCAACTGATAGGGCAACAGTTGTTTCAGGGTTTGCTTTAGATCCTGTGAAATAAAATGGGAAGTAAACTGGCCAATGGCCAGCACATCTTCGCTGCGTAAAAAACTGGCCGACAACAACAGCTGATTTTCCTGTTGCTGATACTCAATACCCATACTGGCATCAGCAGCCCATGAGCGATTATTTTTCTGTATCTGTACATCATCTAATTGCAACTGCCAGCCCTGCGCATTTTTCTGCCATTGCATCTGAGAACTCACATGCTCAAAAGCCAGCTGGTGCTTATCCTGTTGCTGAACAATATAAAGCTGCAACTGCTGGCTGTTAATTTTAGCGCTGATACGTTCAATCTGTTTGTTTTTAAAGCTCAGCCAGGTTTCACCAGTCAGGCGACCCGCCGCGCTGAAGTTTTTAAATGCACCGTAATCCTTAAACCAGGGCTGCATATTAATATTATCCAGTTGACCATAAAGGTAGCCGGACAGGCTTTCAGGCTTTGTCAGATTGCCCTGAAATTTTCCCCGCAAGCTGATGTTTTCACCATAGGCGGCTGGCAACTGAAAATTAATGGATAGCTGATGCTCATTTCCATTATTCACCATTGCCAGATTAACCTGACGTAAATCCAGTTTCTGGCCGCTGCGCTGATCCAGCCAGTTCAACCGGCTATGCTGAATAAAAATGGATGAATGGGATAAAAATTCCCGCGCTTCCAGTGGCATTTTACTGGTGGGCGTTGAAGCCACCAGAGGAAATCCCTGAATGACAAAGTTTCCATCCCCACGACGTTGAATATCCAGATCCGTTCCTGTTAAGGACACAACACCCAGTACCGGGCGCAGGGTTTGTAAACTGGCCAGCCAGTTCAGGCTTAAATTAATTTCATCAGAGTGCAGAAACTTTTTACCCTGGGCATCAAAAAAATTCACATTCAGTAATTTTAAACGGGGGCTTAACCATTCTATATCCGCATCCAGTTTTTCAATAGATACGGGCATACCAATCAGCTGATTAATCTGGTGTTCAATATCATCCGCATAATCACCCGCCAGCAATACAATCAGACGAAAACTGCTAAAGACAATCGCCAGCAGAATAACCAGCACGGCAATACTGGTTATAATGAATGTACGAAATTTATGTGAGTGAATAGCCAAAGGGTCAGGGTTCTTTTAGAGTGATCGGAAATTCGCTTACATAATAACAACGTCAAACTGTTCCTGAGAATAAAGCACTTCCGCCTGTAGCTTGATGGGCACACCAATAAAATCTTCCAGCTCTGCCAGACTGTTGGATTCTTCATCCACCAGCAGGTCAATCACATCCTGCGCCGCCAGCACCATTAACTGCTTAGCATCAAACTGGCGTGACTCCCGCAGAATCTCCCGGAAAATTTCATAGCAGACTGTCTCGGATGTTTTTACCGAACCCCGGCCACTACAGGTCGGGCAAGGCTCGCACAACACATGCTCCAGGCTTTCCCGGGTGCGCTTGCGGGTCATTTCCACCAGGCCAAGGGATGATACCTCGCACACATTGGTGCGGGCATGATCTTTTTCTAGCGCCTTTTCCAGCGCCCGCAATACCTGACGGCGATGTTCTTCTTCATTCATGTCGATGAAGTCGATAATAATAATGCCGCCCAGATTACGCAGACGCAGTTGCCGGGCAATGGCCTGGGCCGCTTCCAGATTGGTTTTGAAAATGGTTTCTTCTAAATTACGGTGGCCGACGAATGCGCCTGTATTCACATCCACTGTGGTCATGGCTTCGGTCTGATCAAAAATCAGATAGCCACCGGATTTCAAGTGCACCTTGCGCTCAAGACTTTTCTGGATTTCATCTTCAACGCCGTATAAATCGAAAATGGGTCGCTCGCCGGGATAATGCTCAATCAGCGGTTCGATTTCCGGAATATAGCGGGATGCAAATTCCGCCATGCGCCGCCAGGTTTCCCGGGAGTCCACGCGGATTTTTTCCAGATCATCATCGATCATGTCACGCAGCACCCGCATGGACAATGGCAGGTCTTCATGCACCACCTGCCCTGAGGGGGTCTGTTTTACATTTTCTCTCACCGAGTCCCACAGTTTGGTGAGATAGAGAATATCCTGTTCCATGGACTCCAGCGTGGCCGATTCTGCAGCCGTGCGAATGATATAACCGGAATCCCCCATAATCTCCTCATGGGTCATCAGCATATCCCGCAGGCGTGCCCGCTCCCTGTCATCTTCAATGCGGGTGGAAACCCCCACATTGCTGGAGTTGGGCATAAATACCAGATAGCGTGAGGGGATGCTCATATGGGTAGTCAGGCGGGCACCCTTGGTACCCATGGGGTCCTTGATAACCTGCACCAGAATATCATCCCCGTCATGGAGCAGATGGGAGATGGGCGGACGCTCCCCGTCCTTATTGCTGCCCTGGGGGGCAATATCCGACACATGCAAAAAAGCCGCCCGCTCCAGACCGATTTCCACAAAGGCCGCTTCCATGCCCGGCAGCACCCGGCACACCCGGCCTTTATAAATATTACCCACCAGCCCGCGGCTGCGGCTGCGCTCAATATACATTTCCTGTAGCACGCCGTTTTCCAGAATCGCCACGCGGGTTTCCTGGGGGGTGACATTGATTAAAATCTCTTTACTCATACTGCTTTTCCATAACCTTGTATTCTTGTTGGGGCTTAGGAGGAATCCCCCTCAGTCCCCCTTTGCTAAAGGGGGAGGCTTAAGGAAGCTCTGATCAATTCATGAGCTCACATTTTAAACGCAAACTGTCTCGTCCAGAATTAATCAGAGCTTCCTTAAATATAAATGTTGGCGTTCTTCGCGTTCTTTGCGTCTTCGCGTCAAGGCCTTTGTAAAGTCGCCACACCAAAGCGATTCAATAATTGCGCCGTTTCCATTAAGGGTAGCCCCATTACGCCGGAATAGCTGCCATCCAGATGTTTGATAAACTGCGCCCCTATACCCTGTATGCCGTATCCACCCGCCTTATCCGCCGGCTCGCCCGTATTCCAGTATGCCAGAATCTGTTCATCTGTTAAGTCGCAAAAACTCACCCGGCTGATATTTAATGCAACTTCTGAACGCTCATCATTCACCAGTGCAACCGCGCTGAGCACCTGATGGGTATGACCCGACAATGCATGCAATATAGCCAGACCATCGGCCCTGTTTTTCGGTTTCCCCAATATGCGATCATGAATCACTACGATGGTGTCAGAGCCTAAAACCGGCAGACGGGTTCCGCTGCGCTGCATTCCGGCATAGGCTTTTTCCAGTGCCAGCCGCTGCACAAGCGCCTCAGGGGATTCATCCAGCCGATGACTTTCATCAATATCCACCGGCAGCACCTCATGGGCAATGCCAAGCTGCTGTAATAATTCACTGCGACGTGGGGAAGCGGAGGCGAGAATAATCTGCGGGTTTTTATACATATCAACCACGGTGGTAAGGGTGATTTCGCAATAACGACCAGGCACGATAAATCTGCTCTGCCAGAATAATGCGCACTAACGGATGGGGAAAAGTTAAGGGGGATAAAGACCAGCGTTCATCGGCCAGCGCCCGGCAGGGCTGCGACAGGCCTTCCGGCCCGCCCACCAGCAGGGAGACATCCTGACCCGACTGCATCCAGTCACCCAGACGGGCCGACAGCTGCTCAGTGCTCCAGGGCTTGCCCTTAACATCCAGCACGACAATACGATTATTTTTGGGGATGGCAGCCTGAATACGCTGACACTCATCCTGCAAAATACGGGGAATATCCGCATTTTTGCCCCGCTTGCCCGGCGCCAGATCCTTTAGCACCAGCCGGGCCTCGGCAGGCATTCGCTGGGCATATTCCTGATAGCCCTGCTCAACCCAGGCGGGCATTTTCTGGCCAATGGCAATAAGATTGATTTTCATATTATGGCTTCACGCGGCTTAGGGAATACACGACTGGCTCATAATGCCCTTATGCCGGTGAATGTTATCCCGAATGGGATTTCTGTTCTTCGCTAAAGCTCCAGAGCTTTTCCAGATCATAATGTTCACGAATATGGGGCTGCATCACATGAATCACGATATCCCCTAAATCCACCAGTACCCATTCACCCTGCTCTTCACCTTCCTGGCCCAGTACTGATACACCGGCTTTTTTAGCTTCCGTATAAATATTACTGGCAATAGACTTCACATGCTGGGATGAGGTACCGCTGGCCACGATCATCAGATCCATTACGCTGGTTTTGTCTTTTACATCCAGCACCACCACATCTTCACCTTTCAGTTCTTCTATGGCATCCAGTGCCAGCTTTTTCAGTTGTTCAAATTGCATAGGTCTTTTCGAGTTTCTCTCTAATGGTGTCCGGTAGTAAAAAATATGTGCCTTCACCCCTTTTCAGGGACTGGCGAATCTGACTGGCGGAAATGTCCAGCTGGGTGACGGATTGTAACAGAATACGGCCATTTTTACCCTGTTTCAGGGCCGCCGGATCATGGATAATCCGCGCCTGTAAATCATCATCCAGCGACAGATCCTGCAAGCGGGTACCCGGCCGCGTGGTAACCACCAGCTGGCAAAGTTCCAGTATCTGTTGCCAGCGGTGCCAGCTTTGAAGCCCCCCAAAAGCATCCATCCCCATTATCAAACACAGCTGATCCCCGGGAAAATCCGCCGCCAGGCTGGCCAGGGTGTCCACCATATAGGAGGCACCATCCCGCTCAATTTCACGGCGATCCAGTATAAATCGGGGCACATGGGCAATGGCCATTTCGATACATTCACAGCGCAGCTCACCGTCCAGAAGCGGAGCATCCCGATGGGGTGGCTGTTTATTGGGAATAAAGCGGACTTCATCCAGCATTGCCGCCTGCATGACTTCATAGGCCGGGCGCAGGTGACCATAGTGGATGGGATCGAAGGTGCCGCCCAGTATGCCGATCAGGCGGCCCATGGTTTATTCACGAATCTGTCCATCACCCAGTACGATGTACTTCTGGCTGGTCAGACCTTCCAGCCCCACCGGGCCACGGGCATGGAGCTTGTCGGTGCTGATACCGATTTCCGCCCCCAGTCCATATTCAAAGCCATCCGCAAAGCGGGTGGAGGCATTCACCATCACCGAGCTGGAATCCACTGCCCGCAAAAACTGGCGTACTTTGCTGTAATCCTCGGTAACAATGGTATCCGTATGGTGGGAGCCGTGATGATTGATATGCGCAATGGCCTGCATCATGTCATCGACAATTTTAATGGACAGAATCGGCGCCAGATATTCCGTATCCCAGTCTTCATCGGTGGCTGCCACACAATCGTCAATCAAGGCGCATGTTTGCTCGCAACCCCGCAGTTCCACCCCTTTGGCGATAAACGCCTTTGCCAGCTCAGGCAAAATATCCGCTGCCACGGCTTTATTCACCAGCAGGGTTTCCATGGCATTGCAGACCCCATAGCGGTGGGTTTTGGCATTAATGGCAATATCACAGGCTTTGGCTTTATCGGCCCGGTCATCGATATACACATGGCAGATACCATCCAGATGCTTGATGACCGGCACAGTGGCTTCATTGCTGATGCGCTCAATCAGGCTCTTGCCACCGCGGGGAATAATCACATCCACATATTGTTTGGCACAGATCAGCTCACCCACCGCAGCACGATCGGTGGTTTCCACCACCTGCACTGCATTGGCCGGCAGGCCGGCAGCGGTCAGACCATCACGAATACAGGCGGCCACTGCCTGATTGGAATGAATGGCTTCCGAGCCACCACGCAAAATCGTCGCATTGCCCGACTTCAGACACAGGCCGGCCGCATCCGCCGTTACATTGGGGCGGGATTCATAAATAATGCCGATAACTCCAAGGGGCACACGCATTTTACCAATCTGAATACCGCTGGGACGAAAGGCCAGATCGGTAATATCCCCCACCGGATCCGGCAGGCGGGCAATCTGCCGCAGGCCTTCCGACATGCCGGCAATGCGATCATCGTTTAATTCCAGACGATCCAGCAAAGCCGCATCCAGACCTTTTTCACGGCCTGCCTGCAGGTCTTTGGCATTTTCCGCCTTGATGGTGTCAGCACCCGCATCAATGGCATCGGCAATGGCCAGCAAGGCTTCATTCTTGCTGTGTACATCAGCCAGGGACATTTGCTCGGCAGCGGCACGGGCATTTTCACCCAGAGATTGCATATAGGCTTGGATATCGGTCATGGTGTTTCAGGTCTGGAATAAAGCGGTTAATGATACCGGTTTTGGGTGTGTGCGGGAAGTCGTTAGTCGTTAGTCGTTAGTCGTTAGTCGTTAGTTGAAGTGGTCTAATTGTTTTGTACACCCCAGTTAAGCATAATTTGACTTAACTGAGGTGAAAAAATGACAGAGAAAAGAAGACAATATACAAAAGAGTTCAAACTGGATGCCGTCAGCCTGGTTCT
>JALTRC010000676.1 GCA_026998145.1 Gammaproteobacteria bacterium | reverse complement strand
GATTTATACACACTGGCCTCCTCGGCTTGCGCCGGATACACCCTATTTTGCGTACGGATGCTGCCATCGGCTGACAGCTGATAATCCAGCACCGCATCATCAAAATCCACTGCACAGGCCAAAAGTTCACCTGTGCCGGACAGCAGCATGGATTCCCCGTCAAACACCAGCTCATCCTGCCCGCCCACCAGATTCACATAAGCCATGGACAGGCCGGTTTGTTCGATGCGCTTACCTAACACATCCAGCCGTTCCTGCCGCTTGCCGTAATGATAGGGCGAGGCATTGAGCACCAGCAGGGAAACCGCCCCGGCCTGGCGTGCATCCTGAGCCGAGTTTGAATCCCAGATATCCTCGCATATACTCAGGCCGATTTTGACCCCTTTTATCTCCACCACCAGCGGCTGCGCGCCCGCCGTAAAATAACGCTTCTCATCAAACACCGCATAATTGGGCAGGGTGTATTTGTTATACACCCCTCGCAGCTCACCATCACGCATCCAGAAAGCGGAGTTATATAAATGCTCGTCCTGCTGATGGGGCGCACCAAATACTACATCAATGCCTTTTACCTGTTGCCGAATCTGCTCGATCGCATCCTCCACCTGTGCCATAAATCCACGACGCAGCAGCAGGTCTTCCGGTGGATAACCGGTGAGTGCCAGCTCGGGGAAAACCACCAGATCTGCATTTAACTGGCGCGCCTGCTCTGCGAGGGTTATTATTTTGCGACAATTGGCCTGTATATCGCCAACCAGAAAATGATTCTGGATTAACTGTATGTGGACTGAATCGGTCATGTGAATGGCTGACTAAAATAAGGGCTGCGTATTTTATCAGGAAAGTTTATTCAATATGTTTAGAAATCTTTTTTTATTGATCGCCATTGGTTTAATTATCTGGATTATCCAGGGCTTTATTCGCCGCAGTAAACTGTCGCCGCCCCGCACTCAGGCCCGCAGCAAAGATATGGTGCAATGTGAGCAGTGCAAAAGCTATCTGCCCAAAGACGATGCGGTATCCATGAACGGCCAGCATTTTTGCAATCCGCAGCATCTGCAGGACTGGAACAATAAACATTGAAGCCGTCCATCTCGCAAAACAACAGCCAGACCTGGCGACCCTTAGGGCTTTTTAATTTATACCGATTAACGCTGGCACTGGCATTGCTGGTGTTTTTTCACACGGATATGCTCATCGGCAAGCTGGGCGAACTACACCCGGAAGCCTATCTTGCCACCTCGCTGACTTTTTTTGTCAGCAGCCTGCTGTTTATTTTTATGCAGCAAAAACGCAGCCCCTCATTCAATCGTCAGGTGGTACTGGGCAATAGCAGCGACATTATTCTGATTACCTTATTAATGCATTTCAGTGGCGGCCTGAGCAGCGCACTGGGTATGCTGATTATTATTAATATTGTCGCCACCGGCACTTTTCTGCGCCCGCGGCAGTCTTTCTTTTTTGCCGCCCTGGCCTCTATGGCGATTTTAGGTGAGCAAACCTACAGTTATTATCACCACATCAGTGACGCAGCCAGTTACACCACCGCCGGCATTTTAGGCATCGTCTTTTTTGCTTCCAGTATGCTGGCGTCCATTCTGGTGGAACGAGCCCGTGAATACGAGGCCATGGCCAGCCAGCGGGAAGCCGACCTGCTGCATCTGGAAAAACTCAATGAACATATTATTCAGAATATGCGCACCGGCATTCTAGTGGTGGACAATCAGGGGCAGATCAAGCTGGCAAACCAGGCAGCCGAACGATTGCTCGGCCAAAACTCCTTACAACGGGCCACTCAACTGGAAAAAATATTTCCGATACTGGACAAACGTTTTTTCGAATGGCTGGCACAACCCCAGATGCAACAAACCCCCATCCAGCAATCCCAGGGTTTGCCGGATATTCAGCCGGGCTTTCGCCAGCTTTATGATGCAGATGGTCAGCCAGGTGACACGCTGATATTTTTAGAAGATGCCACGCAACTTAATCAGCGTTTCCAGCAAATCAAACTGGCTTCTTTAGGCCGCCTTACTGCCAGTATCGCCCATGAAATCCGCAACCCCCTCAGCGCCATTAATCATGCAGCGCAGTTATTAAGTGAGGCAGATTTAGATGAAGGTGATCAAAAACTCACATCCATTATTACCATGCAGGTACAACGGCTGGACACGGTAATCAAAAATGTTCTGCAATTATCACGCAATGAATCCAGCTCGCCAGAAGCCATTAATATTCGCCAGTGGTGTGAAAATTTTAAAGAGGAATTCTGTACCCGCAATCAGCTACAGGCAGAACAGTTTAACATTAATATCCCGGCTGATAATTTACAGGTTTTATTTGACCCCAGTCATTTGCATCAGGTGTTTGATAATCTGTGCGGCAATGCCATTAGCCATAATGACAGGGAAAAATCAGACGTAAAAATCACCATTGACGGGGGCTTTGACTGGGACTCAGATCAGATTTACATCGATGTAAAAGACAATGGCCCTGGCATAGACGAAGAAACCATCCAGCAAATATTCGACCCTTTCTTTACCACCAGTTCAAAGGGTACTGGACTGGGGCTGTATATTTCTAAAGAAATGATTGAAAGTAACCGGGCAAGAATTCGCTACATCCATGTGGACGATCAGGCAGGCGGCAGTTGCTTCAGAATTTATTTTTTAAAGGCGTAAAACACGCCGCGTCTACAGAGCGCCCACAATTTTATCAAGCGCCTGATTCATCACCAGAATAGAGCGTTTATTACCCACGACCTCGGAAAAATACACATAGTCATCGGCCTGGCCACCGTGTTGCTTCAGGAAATTCTGCATCATATCTTCTGTCGCCAGATTGTATGACAATAACTGCTGATAACTGAGCGCCTGTTTTTTAACCTGATCAATATTCTGCTCAAAGGGCAGATATTTAGCCGGGTTCATAAACAATCCCTCATCCTCATTGCCTTCCATAATCGCGCTAATCACACCATCATATTTTTTCTGTCCCTGTGTACCGATCACACTATAGGCCAGCCGTGGCTTATCAAAAATGCCTGGCAGATATTTATCCGCACCCTCGATGGTCGAATACTCCTTATAACTCAGCAGATAAAACTGGTTAATCGCAAAAAGATTGATGACCGGCCGCATGCTGTAAGTAATATGAACACCCCAGCCCAGGGCCAGTAACTGAATAAAAACAATAACCGCCAGATCACGGCGCAGCTCTTTAAAAGGCTTGGCAATATTAAATACCACCAGCGTCAGCAATGGCCCCAGCACTATATCAACCAGCAGCATAATAATCAGCGCATCCCATACGCCCAGCAAACGATCATAAGGCTGGGGATACCAGCGAAAAAATACCAGCCATAAAAACAAACCGATAATCATGCTACTGACACCTAAGTGGATAAATGCAGCTTTCAATCTATGCGTCATACGTCACCCTGTTATTTATTCTTGCGTTTATAGCCAAAGGCCTGGCATCTGCTATAAAATCAATGCTCTACTTTAGTATCGAATGGAAACAATGCCAGAAACCCCAGCACTCAACGCTCTGATTGTAGATGATGAACCGGATTTATGTCAGCTGGCTGAAATAACTCTCAGCCGCATGGGCCTGCAAACCCGCTCGGCCCATGACCTTGCCACCGCCAGAGCACTGCTGCAAAAACAGCATTTTGATTTATGCCTTACCGATATGAACCTGCCGGATGGCAATGGCATTGAACTGGTGGAACATATTCAGCAACAATACCCCGATACGCCGGTAGCGGTTATTACCGCCTATGGGAATATGGAATCCGCCATCAAGGCACTCAAAGCAGGTGCTTTTGATTTTGTTGCCAAACCGGTTGATTTACAGGTACTCCGACAACTGGTGACATCAGCCACTCAACTGCCATCAGCGGCTGAATCCCGTTCCGCCAGCTCCCGCTCCCCCTATCAGTTACTGGGCGAGTCAACACTGATCCGGGAACTACAAAATAAAATCAGCAAACTGGCACGCAGCCAGGCACCGGTATTTATTCACGGTGAATCCGGCTGTGGC
Source organism: Gammaproteobacteria bacterium (assembly GCA_026998145.1). GTDB lineage: Bacteria > Pseudomonadota > Gammaproteobacteria > SZUA-229 > SZUA-229 > JALTRC01. The sequence goes on along the minus strand of JALTRC010000676.1, from coordinate 2,404 downwards.
AAGGAGCTGGTCGCCCGCCTGATTCATCAACAGGGCGCCAGAGCAAACAGCCCCTTTATTCCCATTAACTGTGGCGCCATCCCCGCAGAATTAATGGAAAGCGAATTTTTTGGCCATAAAAAAGGCAGCTTTACCGGCGCCAGTACAGATAAGGAAGGCCTGTTTAAAGCCGCCGACACTGGAACCCTGTTTCTGGATGAAGTCGCCGACCTGCCATTACAGATGCAGGTCAAACTGCTCAGGGCTATTCAGGAGAAACGCATTCGACCGGTGGGGGAACATAATGAACAGGATGTGGATGTGCGTATTTTATCGGCCAGCCACAAAAACCTGGCCGAGCTGGTTAAACAGGGCAAGTTCAGGGAAGACCTGTTTTACCGCATTAATGTGATTGAACTGAATGTACCCAGTTTGCGGCAGCATCCAGAGGATATTCCCCTGTTATCACAGCACCTGTTAAAGCAGCTTGGCCAGAAGTGCCAGCTGGAAACCATACCCCAACTCACCGATGCTGCCATGGAAAAACTTAAACAGCATCCTTTCCCCGGCAATGTTCGAGAGCTGGAAAATATTCTGGAGCGCACGCTGGCCTTAAGCGATTCGAGCATCATTGATGCAAAAGATATTCAGTTACCCAGCCATACACCAGAAACAGAGCCCGAAACTGCCCCGCAGATACAAACCAGTGAAATATCGCCAAACCACCTGCAGGAACAGGAACGCAACAGCATCCTGCAGGCGCTGGAGTCCACCCGCTGGAATAAAACCGCCGCCGCCAAACAGCTGGGGCTGACCCTGCGGCAATTACGTTATCGGCTGGAAAAAATGCAAATTAAATCCTAGAACCGGGGTTATTGATGGCTTCGCTGTACTTGATTTATCCTGCCTTTCATTGCGATTAAATAAATACTGTTACACTATTTGGTGGATCCGCTGCGCTTGATCCACCCTACTCCTGTTTATAACTTAATGGATGGGGTACGTTATTAGGTGGTTCGCTGTACTTGATTTATCCTGCCTTTCATTGTGATTAAATAAATACTGTTACGCTATTTGGTGGATCCGCTTTGCTTGATCCACCCTACTTCTGTTTATAACTTTAATGGATGGGGTACGTTATTGGGTGGTTCGCTGTACTTGATTTATTCTGCCTCTCATTGCGATTAAATAAATACTGTTACGCTATTTGGTGGATCAAGCGCAGCGGATCCACCGGCCTTTTATAAAAAGCCATTTATGCCAAACACCTAACATTTTTGTCAAAAAGTGACAAAAATGAACAGGCATTGTCACAATCTGTCACAGCGACAAGCTGCCACATGCCCACCCAAACAAACCCTATCTTATTGATTTTAAATAACAAAAAACACTTACCCAAAAACTGGCACAGCAACTGCACTATACATCTACAAGCCTCACAGGGAGGCATGAATTCAGAGCCGGTCACAGGCCGGTTCAAAAACTAGAAAACACCAACGGAGAGACTCATGAAAAAACTTCCAGTTATGAAAAAGATCCAGCAAGGCTTTACCTTAATCGAATTAATGATCGTGGTTGCCATTATCGGTATTCTGGCATCGGTTGCGATTCCGGCTTACCAGACTTATACAGCCAAAACTAACTACACTGAGGTCATTATGGCCACAACTTCTGTTAAATCAGCCATTGACATTTGTTTCCAGTTAAAAAATAGTTTGGCATTGTGTGACACTGTTGACGACACTTCTGTTGCAGCCGCACAAGCTGGTGCAGTAACAAATGCCAATAATGGCCGTGTAACATCTGTTGAAGTTACTGATAATACCGCTGTAGTTACAGCCACTCCTGTTGCAGCTAACGGTATCGCTGCCACTGACACATACATCCTGACACCAGCTGATGCAGGTGGCACCTTGGCATGGACTGTATCCGGTGGCTGTCTGGCAAAAGGCTTCTGTAGCCCTAACCCATAAAAGCACTAGTCCAGCTTAATAAAAAACCCCGCTCCAGCGGGGTTTTTTATGGCCATATCAATAAAACCAAAAATTTAAACCCTGCCTTTTAATTTCATAGACACATATCCTGCCAAACTCAATTCCCTAACACTCACCCCCTCCAGCATTTACCTCACAATATCTCAGCTAATCCACCATTAGCCAGCATTCTTCTGCTAGAATCAGTCTTAACTTATTGAAGTAAGCATATAAATCATTAGAAGAAACCTATGAAGCTAGGCGGATTATTAAACAAGCTGGTTATAGATGGATTGCTGCCGGAAGAGGCAGCCATTGATATTCAGAAAGCCTCCCGAAAAGACAACAAAGCAATTACCCAGTTACTGGTTGAGTCAAAAAAAATCTCGGCCACTAAAATTGCCACCATTGGCGCCACTGAATTTGGCCTGCCCCTGCTGGATCTGGATGCT
>JALTRC010000675.1 GCA_026998145.1 Gammaproteobacteria bacterium | reverse complement strand
GGCAAAAGATGAATTGCGCCAGCGAAAATGCCGTTTCAATCCCGAGCTGCCCGTAGGCGCCATGATTGAAGTGCCTGCCGCCGCTCTGGCTGCCGATGCTTTTGCGAGCCGGCTGGATTTTCTATCTATCGGCACCAATGATTTAATCCAGTACACCCTGGCGCTGGATCGTATCGATGATGAAGTCAGCCATTTATATAATCCGCTGCATCCTTCCGTTTTAAAACTGATCCACATCACTTTACGTGCCGGTGAAAAATCCGGTATACGGGTTTCCATGTGCGGTGAAATGGCCAGTGATCCCCATTACACCCGCCTGCTCATGGGTATGGGTCTGCGCTGTTTCAGCGTACAGGCCAACAGTATTCTGGAAATAAAAGACATCATCAATCACAGCCGTATATCCCAGTTGCAACAACCGGTTAGCCGCATACTGGAGATGCAGAACCCAGATGATATTATTGCCAGCCTGAACGACTTAAATCACCAGTTCACCGTTTAGAAAAACACAATCCCATCCGTCAGGCATTGCTGCTAAACTATGCGAAATTTATTCTTTAAATAGTTGCACGCTTATGTCTGATGCCATCGATGACAATGAAAAAAATGAACTGCCCATAGAAGTCTTATCCGAGGCAATGAAATCGGGCACCATGCATTCGGCCCAGGCCATGCTCAATGCTCTGCACCCATCGGAAATTGCCCACCTGCTGGAATCCCAGCCACCCAGAGAACGTAAAGCCATCTGGGAACTGGTAGACAAGGATAATGAAGCGGAAGTGCTGATTAATCTCGGCGACGAAACCCGTAATCACCTAATCAAAGATATGTCACCGGAAGAGCTGGTCTCTGTGGCCGAAGATCTGGAAGTGGATGACTCGGCCGACTTTGTACAGTCACTGCCTGATGCCGTTATCGACCGGGTTTTACATTCATTAGACAGCCAGCACCGGGAACGTCTGGAATCGGTACTCTCCTATCCGGAAGACAGCGCCGGTGGTTTGATGAACACCGACACCTTGACGGTGCGACCGGAAGTCACCCTGGATGTGGTGCTACGTTATCTTCGCCTGCTGGGTGACATACCCGATTTAACCGACAGTCTGGTGGTAGTAGACAGAGACAATCATTATCTCGGCACCCTACCCCTGTCCGAATTATTAATTAACGAGCCTAACCGCACAGTCGCAGAAGTCATGGACACAGAATCCGAGGCCATTCCTTCGGATATGGATGACAGTGATGTGGCCAAGTTATTTGAAAACATGGATCTGATTTCCGCACCGGTGGTCGATGGCAATAATGTACTGCTGGGTCGTATTACCATCGATGACGTGGTTGATGTTATCCGTGACGAAGCCGACCACTCCGTATTAAGTATGGCCGGTTTGAATGATGAAGAAGACCTGTTTGCGCCAGTGGTTCCCAGTAGTCAGCGTCGCGCCATCTGGCTGGGTATTAATTTAATTACCGCCTTTATGGCGTCCTGGGTAGTGAGTAATTTTGAAACCACTTTAGAAAAAGTTGTAACAGTTGCCGTACTGATGAATGTGGTCGCCAGTATGGGCGGCATTGCCGGTAGCCAGACCATTACACTTGTTATTCGCGCCATTGCATTGGGGCAGGTCAGTAAAAACAATCAGCACTGGATTTTTAATAAAGAGCTAATGGTCAGTTTTATTAATGGCATTGTCTGGGCCATTGTCGTCGCCATTATTGCCATACTCTGGTTTGGTGACATGAATATCGGCATGGTGATTGCCGCCGCCCTGATTATTAATTTAATGGTAGCGGCCGCCTCCGGCGTGGTTATCCCCCTGCTGCTAAAAAAACTCAATATTGATCCGGCTATCGCGGGCAGCGTCATACTCACCACCATCACCGACATTGTCGGCCTGCTGGTGTTTCTTGGCCTGGCCACGATTTTTTTACTGTAAGCCATTATGCTGGAAGAAAAACCCGAACTGCTATTTAAACTGGCCCAGTATCGTATGCCGTTTGGCCGCTATGAAAACACCCTGTTAATCGACCTGCCCGA
>JALTRC010000674.1 GCA_026998145.1 Gammaproteobacteria bacterium | reverse complement strand
TTCTATATATAGGGTCAGATGGTCAGGAATCACAATCGAATAATTTTATTGGGTTTTTGTTTATCTATAGAGATGATTTATTTCTTCATGAGTATTTATCGAGATGAATGGCTTAAGTCCCTGCCGGTTGGCAATAAAAATATTGAGCCTCCAATAATCCCCTGAATTTAACAGGCCTTTACGCATAAACATATTTTGGGTTTATGATGTTATTTCTGGTCCAAAAAAACTGGCAAGTATATTGCTTTATTACTAAACTCTAATATTTAGGCTGATAGAAGATCAAATGACAGAAATCACAAAAACCACCTGTCCCTACTGCGGCGTAGGCTGCGGTGTACTGGTTGAGAAAAAAGATGATGGCTTTGAGGTCAGCGGCAATCCGGAACATCCGTCCAATCTGGGGCGGCTGTGCTCAAAAGGTGCAGCACTGGCGGAAACCCTGGCGCTGGATGGTCGCAGCCTGTTTCCCCGGATGAACGGGGCACAGGTGAGCTGGGATGCAGCCCTTGATGAAGTGGCCCGGCGTTTTTCCCGGACCATTGCCGAGCATGGGCCGGATTCGGTGGCACTTTATGTATCGGGGCAACTTTTAACTGAAGACTATTATGTGGCCAATAAGCTGATGAAAGGCTTTATCGGCAGCGCCAATATTGATACCAATTCCCGTTTGTGTATGTCATCGGTGGTAGCTGGTTACAAGCGGGCCTTTGGCACAGATACGGTGCCCTGTAGTTATGAGGATCTGGAACGCACCAATCTGATTGTGATTGCCGGCTCCAATACCGCCTGGTGTCATCCAGTGATTTATCAGCGTATCAAGCAGGCCAGGGAGGATAACCCCAATCTGGAAATTGTGGTTATAGACCCGCGCCGCACCGCCACCTGTGAGATTGCCGATATGCATCTGCCGATCCGCTCCGGCAAGGACAGTGTGCTGTTTAATGGCCTGCTGGCCTATCTCAATGATCAGGGTGAAATCAATAAACTGTTTGTGGATAACTGCACAGAAGACATGGAGCAGGCACTGGAAGCCGCTTATGAATCGGCAGGCTCCATTGACAAGGTGGCAGAAGCCTGTGGCCTGGATGCTGATCAGGTCGCCGACTTTTATGCCCTGTTTGCCCGCAAGGAAAAGGTGGTGACCCTGTTCTCCCAGGGAGTGAATCAGTCCACCAGTGGCACCGACAAGGTGAACAGTATTATTAACTGTCATCTGCTCAGTGGTCGTATGGGGCGCCCCGGCATGGGGCCGTTTTCCCTTACCGGCCAGCCCAATGCCATGGGGGGGCGGGAAGTGGGTGGCCTGGCCAATCAACTGGTTGCTCATATGGAGCTGGATAATTCTCAACATCGCAAGATTGTGCAGCAGCACTGGCAGTCACCGGTGATTGCTGACAGGCCCGGTTACAAGGCGGTGGACTTATTCAATGCCGTGCTGGAGGGCAAGGTAAAGGCTTTGTGGATTATCGGCACCAATCCGGCGGTGAGTATGCCGGATAACAGCCGGGTGCGGGAGGCGCTGGAAAAATGCGAATTTCTGGCGGTATCTGACTGCGTGGAAGACACAGACACCGCCGCCTATGCCCATGTGTTGTTACCGGCCGCCACCTGGGGTGAACGGGATGGTATGGTGACCAATTCAGAGCGGCGTATTTCCCGCCAGCGGGCTTTCCGGAAGATGCCCGGTGAGTCTCAGCCGGACTGGTGGATTTTTGCTCAGGTGGCGCAAAGAATGGGTTTTGCGGAACATTTCGATTATGCCTCGCCGCGGGAAATCTTTAATGAATATGCGGCTCTGTCCGGCAAGGATAATAACGGTAGCCGTGATTTTGATATATCCGCACTGGCGGAGCTGGATGAGGCCGCTTATGAAAATCATCTGCCGGTACAGTGGCCTGTCACTTTTAAGCATCCTACCGGCACCCAACGCATGTTTGAAGACGGGCAGTTTTTTACCCCATCGAAAAAAGCGCGCTTTATCCCGGTGCATCCCAAAGCACCGGCCCATGCAACAGATGCAGAATATCCGCTGATTTTAAACAG
>JALTRC010000673.1 GCA_026998145.1 Gammaproteobacteria bacterium | reverse complement strand
CGCTTTTCCTCTGTGTGCTCTGTGTCCGTGGTGAGTTACCGGATTAAACCCCATGATAAAAACATCCATTATTCTATGTTGTCATCCCGGTATGCTTTTGGGCCGGGATCCAGGGTTTACCACAGAGGACACGGAGGTCACAGAGTTTTTTTGTGATTGGTGCAAGCACAATAAAAAATTAAAATGCTTTTCCTCTGTGCTCTCTGTGTCCTCCGTGGTGAAAAACAAAAACACCAGAATATAAAACATTCACAAAAACTATGATTGTCACTGATAGTAATAATCATATTTATCCAGCAGATCCTTCATAAAGCTCCAGGCCTCGTTATAAGTCAGGCCACTTTTTTCCGGTATAACAATTTTTATATAAAGTTTTTTCGGATGGGCTTTTTTAAGTTCTGCCAGTTTTTTATGCAATGCTTTTTTGCTGACGGTGGTGTATTTTTTATCGCCGGCATCTTTAAAACGAATAAGCGTTTTTCCTTTAATATGCTGGTAATCAACAGTAACCACATATTTCCCTTTGGCGGTTCTGGCCGGGCGAATCAGTTTATCGTATTTAACTTTCAGGCTGCTGTAATCATCTTTTAATGAAGTCAGCTGCTGAGTCTGCATGGCTTTTTCCTGCTGTAAAATCACCAGCTGTTTATTGGCATTGCCGAGTTTATTGTTTGTTTCCTCTAACTGTATTGTAAGCCGGGATAGCTCCTTATCCTGTTTTTCACTATTTTTCTGGAGCGATACAATATTTTGTTTGGCGGATTCCAGGCTGGATTCCAGTTGTTGTTTTTCAGTGAGTATAATCAGTATCTGCTGATCCCGCGCATTAAGCGTATCCACCAGTTGGGAATGCTGTTCATTGGCATGCATCAGTTGCATACGCAACATGGATATTTCACTTTGTGCCTGTGCCAGTTGTTCTTCCAGGGTTTCATTTTCCTTGCTGGTTGAGCGTATGACTTCTGATGCATGTTGTTCTGCAATAATGCTTTTACGCAGCTGGTCAATCAGTTCCCAGTTGCGCACCATTAGCACAACAGAGGTGAGTAGAAAAATCATGACCACCACCGTCATAATATCGGTAAAAGACGGCCAGAAATTTTCGCTGCTCAGTTCACTGCTGCGCAGATCAACAAAACCGTTATTCATTGTTCTGTACCGGATCAGGTAAACGGAAACCCTGTTTCAGCAGACTTTTCACCTGTTCAATATCATGATGCAGCTGCGCCTGTTTTTCTGCATAGGTGGATGTAATCTCGTTAAGCTTATGCCCCATTTGCGCATAATCCAGCTGGGTTTTTGCCATGCTTTCTGCTGCCAGATGCAATGCCTTAACCAGACGGCCAACTTCATGCAGCATGGAGTCTGTTTGATAGGTAAAGCGGGGTAAAATATACAGTGTTGTGGTTTGTTCAATACCACTGAGTAGCTGGGTTTGCACATCTGTGAGTTTTAAATAGATATAACCAAAAATCAGATAGCAGACAATGGCGGTGGTCGTAGTTGAAAGTGCAGTGGACATGCCGTGTATCACCAGGCTCATATTGCCAATGCCATCGGCGGAATCAATAATATTGGAGGCGCCTAAAAGGGCAATGGACAGTGAAACAATGGTGCCGAATACGCCAGTTAAAATCAGAATATTGCTGATAAATTTGGGCAGGCTTAAACGGCTGCTTTCCGATGCCAGCATGGTGGCGGCAAGGGCGCTGTGATTAACCGGCGTGTTGTGTTTGCTGATTTTCAGTACAGAAAAATAACGCTGTAATATCAGTGTGTTTTCATCGATGCCGTTGGTGGGTTTGCTTTCATTGTGTTCGATATTTTGAATAAACTGTGCCAGTGCAGATTCTTCCCGGTTATAGCGAAGTAAAATCACCACCATTCGCAGCAGCCCCAGGGCAAACAGAAGCAGAATACCACTGTTAATAATATAGCCGGTATTTGTAGCCTGATTCTGTAAATACAGCTCGTTAAGATAATCATAGTTGAAGATGCTAACGGCAAGTAGTGCTACAAGAATTACGGCCAGTTGCAGTAATACGGTGC
>JALTRC010000672.1 GCA_026998145.1 Gammaproteobacteria bacterium | reverse complement strand
CTGGGCAAGCTGGTTTTCCGCTGTGTTGCTGACAGACATATGTTGCCTGATGGTATCCAGGCCCAGTTGCTGTTCCAGCATCTGGATACGCTCATTAGCCGTTTCCAGTTCAATTCGCTGGGTAAAAAAATGTTTTTTAAAGGTTTCCAGATTGTTGAGGCGCGATTTTAAATAATCATTCTCATGGCGAAGTTTGCCTTCAGGGGTAAAATTAAACTCAGTGTTTGTATTATCCATAATGATTTATTTTTTTCAGTGAGTGGAATGGATAGTGTTTATCCGGTTTCAGAAATTAGCCGGTCAAGTTGTATCCGGGTAGTATCAGCAACGGATAAAAATAATCTGAGAATTTTCTGTTCAATGATTTCAATATCCAGCATTAACCATTCGCTAAAATCATGGCTGCTCTCTACCAGAAACTCGGCCGCATCATTAATATCCTGTTTAATACAGGCTGCAATTTCATCCGCTTCTGCGTGGCTGAGCTCCCCACCATGAATAGCCTGGTTTCTGGCGCTATCTATAGCCTGTTGTAAAGAAGGCGGCACAGGAAGCTGTCGGTCTTCAATATTATTTTTAATGCGTTGCATCATATGGTTATAGGCATGAATACGCTGGCTTTCACGATGTTTATTGGCTCTATACATAAAACTACCTCTTATAGCGTGTTTCCTTGCTGTGACGAGTGATGTATCCTTCCTAGTCTCCTTATATAGCCTACTCTGAAACCATCTGTGTAACGAAATGCAAGAAAATTACAATCCCCAGGAAATTGAGCAGAAAGCTCAGCAATATTGGCAGCAGGATCAGTCCTTTAAAGCCAGTGAAGATCCATCCCGAGAAAAATTCTACTGCCTCGCCATGTTCCCTTATCCCAGCGGGCGTTTACATATGGGGCATGTGCGTAATTATTCCATTGGCGATGTGATTTCCCGTTATCAGCGTATGCAGGGTAGAAATGTATTACAGCCCATGGGCTGGGATGCCTTTGGTCTGCCGGCGGAAAATGCAGCCCACAAGCACAAGGTGCCGCCTGCCAAATGGACCTATGAAAATATCGATTATATGCGCGGTCAGTTGCAGCGTCTGGGCTTTGCCTATGACTGGGATCGGGAGCTGGCTACCTGCAAGCCGGAGTATTATCGCTGGGAGCAATGGCTGTTTACCAAACTCTATGAAAAGGGTCTGGTATATAAAAAAAATGCCGTAGTTAACTGGGATCCGGTGGATCAAACCGTACTGGCCAATGAACAGGTGGTCGATGGCCGCGGCTGGCGTTCTGGCGCACTGGTGGAGCGCAAGGAAATCCCCCAGTGGTTTATGAAGATTACCGATTACGCCGATGAACTGCTGGAAGAAGTGGATAAACTGGAGGGCTGGCCGGAGCAGGTGCGCACCATGCAGCGCAACTGGATTGGTCGCTCCTACGGGGTTGAGCTGCAATTTGAAGTGGCAGGTGATGCGCCTTTAACGGTTTACACCACCCGCCCCGATACTCTGATGGGGGTGACCTATGTGGCAGTGGCGGCCGAACACCCACTGGCCCACAGGGCGGCGGAAAATAATCCGCAGATTCAGGCCTTTATTGATGAGTGTAAGGTGGCCAATACGGCAGAAGCGGATCTGGCCACCATGGAGAAAAAAGGCATAGACACGGGGCTTAAGGCGATTCATCCGATTAGTGGTGAGGCGGTGCCGGTGATGATTGCCAATTTTGTACTGGCCGATTATGGCTCGGGGGCGGTGATGTCGGTGCCGGCACACGATCAGCGGGATTATGAATTTGCCAGAAAATATGATCTGCCCATCAGGCAGGTGATTGCCCCGGCCAATAATGAAGCAATCGATCTGGAAAAAGCCGCCTTTGTGGAAAAAGGCGTGTTGATAAATTCCGGTCAGTTTGATGGTTTAACATCCCAGCAGGCCTTTGATGCCATTGCGGAATTTTTACAAAAGGCCGGTAAGGGGCAAAAGCAGAGTAACTACCGTTTGCGTGACTGGGGGGTATCCCGCCAGCGTTACTGGGGCACTCCCATTCCCATTATCAACTGCGATAGCTGCGGCTCCCTGCCGGTGCCGGAAGAGCAGCTGCCGGTTGTGCTGCCGGAGGATGTGGATTTCGGTTCCGATGATGTAGGTTCTCCCATCAAGAAAATGCCGGAATTTTATCAAACCACCTGCCCCAAATGCGGGGCGGCGGCGCAGCGGGAAACCGACACCTTTGACACCTTTTTTGAATCCTCCTGGTATTACGCCCGCTTTACCTGCCCGGATGCAGATGCCATGCTGGATGAGCGTGCCGACTACTGGCTCAGTGTGGATCAGTATATTGGCGGCATTGAGCATGCGGTGCTGCATCTGCTCTATGCCCGCTTTTTCCATAAGTTGATGCGGGATCTGGGGCTGATTAAAACCGATGAGCCTTTCAAAAATCTGCTCACCCAGGGTATGGTGCTTAAAGATGGCACTAAAATGTCCAAGTCCAAGGGCAATACGGTGGACCCGCAGGGGCTGATTGATGAATATGGCGCGGATACGGTGCGCCTGTTTACCATGTTTGCCGCGCCACCTGAGCAATCTCTTGAATGGGCAGACTCCGGCGTTGAAGGGGCTTTTCGTTTTCTTAAACGACTGTGGCGACAGGTGCATCAGCATGTGAGTGCCGGTGATGTGGCTGCGCTGGATACGAGCGCCCTGAATGAGCAGCAAAAAGATCTGCGCCGCAAGCTCCATGAAACCATTAAGAAGATCAGCGATGATATTGGCCGCCGCCACACCTTTAATACGGCCATAGCAGCGGTGATGGAGCTGATGAATGAGCTGGGTAAATCAGCCGATAGTTCCGGGCAGGGCCGCGCCATTATGCAGGAGGCGCTGGATGCCATTGTGCTGATGCTGTCCCCCATTGTGCCCCATATCTGTCATGAGCTGTGGCATCAGCTGGGCCATGACAGTGCGGTGATTGATGAAGCCTGGCCGGCTTATGATGAAGCGGCGCTGGTGCAGGACAGCATCGAGATGATTGTGCAGGTTAATGGCAAGCTGCGGGCGAAAATCAGGGTATCGGCCGATGCGGACAAGGACGCCATAGAAGCCGCCGCCAAAGCCGATAGCCATGTACAGGCGCATACCCAAGGCAAAACCCTGCGCAAGGTGATAGTGGTGCCGGGGCGTTTAGTGAATCTGGTGGTAAGTTAGGGGGCCTCTGAATAATTTATGAACTCACATTTTGCACCTCAATTCTCCTGCTTCTGTGTTGCGAATCTTCGCAATAGCTGGCTATTACGTGCGATTCGTCGCCTTGAATCAGAAGAATTGAGGTACAAACTGTTTCGTCCAGAATTAATCAGAGGGCCCCTAATGCTCCGCCTGGCTATTATTGTATTGTTTATCAACCTGTTATCCTCCTGCGGTTTTCATTTGCGGGGCGGCTATCAGCTACCGGCGCAAATGCAGAAAACCTATTTGCTCAGTGAAATAAAACCGGGCCTGCTGACGCAGAAATTGCAGCAGTCACTGATCGACAATCAGATTCAGCTGGTGGACAGCCCGGAAGAGGCGTTTGAAGTGCTGCGTTTATATGATGAAAAAACCATTCGCCGCATTGTCTCAGTGGATGCCCAGGGCCGTGCCCGGGAATATGCCCTCAGCTATCAGCTTAAATTCGAGCTAAATCCTGTTGGAGACAAGGCGGATTTGCTTATTGAACCTCAAACATTACAGCTGCAAAAATCCTATCTGTTTGATCCGGAAGATATTCTGGGCAAGGCAAGAGAGGAGCAGTTGCTGATTGATGATATGCAAAAAGACATGGTGAGGCTGATTTTATTGCGTCTTCAGTTAGGGCCTGTTAACACTATTGAGAAGCCAGCGTTGCTGCCCCAAAAGGTGACAGGCAAGGCACGAGGAGAGAAATTTGGTGATTCCAAATGAACGACGAGTAACACAGCATGGCGCCTTTTGGAGCGCAACCCTTCGGGCTGGGGCCATTTTCCCCCGGAACTGCGTTGCATTTCGCTCACGTACATTCAGTACGCCGCGCTCAATGCGTCTTGTTCCAGGAAAAAATGGCCTCCAGCGATGGTTTCTCAATAGTGTTAACAGGCCCTAAAGGCAAAAGCAGGCCATGAAACTGCGCATTGATCAGCTGCCCCAACATTTGAAGGGCGGCCTGCAACCCATCTATTTTATTTCCGGGGATGAGCCATTGCAGATAATGGAGGCCAGTGACCGGATTCGCCGTGCCGCCCGTGAGCAGGGTTTTAGCGAACGGCAGGTGATGGATGTGGACAGGCAGTTTGACTGGAATCAGCTGCTGGATGCAGCCAATAGCATGTCGTTATTTGCCGAGCAGCGCATACTGGAGCTGCGCCTGCCCAGTGGCAAGCCGGGCAAACAGGGCGGCCAGGCATTACAGAATTATGCGGCGCGGCCGGCTGATGATGCAGTGCTGATGATTACCGCCGGCAAGCTGGAAGGCAGCAGCAAAAATACCAAATGGTTTAAAACCCTGGACAAGGCCGGTGTGGTGATTCAGTGCTGGCCGGTCAATGCCGCCGAGCTGCCCCGCTGGATTACCCGTCGATTGCAGCAGCATGGACTGACGGCGGACGGGGATGCCATTGCTCTGCTGGCGGAAAAAGTCGAAGGCAATCTGCTGGCCGCCGCCCAGGAAATCGACAAGCTGGCCCTGCTTTATGGGCAGGGAAATCTGAATGTGGAGCAGATGGGGGCGGCGGTGGCCGATAGCTCCCGTTACACTATTTATGATCTGGTGGATAGCGCCCTGGCCGGTGATCTGCCCAGAACATCCCGCATTGTCGGCAGCCTGAAAAACGAAGGGGTGGAAGCCACGCTGGCGCTCTGGGCCATTAGCCGTGAAGTCCGTCTGATCACACAAATTCTGGAAGCCGGCACATCGGCTGATGCGGCCATGGCAAAATACCGGGTATGGGATAATCGCAAGGCGTTGTTGCGTAAGGCGCTGTCACGGCATCCGGCCAGTCGCTGGAAAATGCTGCTGAAACGCTGCGCCCGTATCGACAGGGTCATCAAGGGGGTGGAAACAGGGCGCCCCTGGGATGAGTTGCTCAGTGTGAGTACGCAGATTGCCCGAAGCCGCTAGTCAGAGTCTCCCCTGGAACTAATCTAAGTCAATTTCTCAGGAATAAATGTATGAAAAAATATCACGTATATGGTGTGGGCAATGCTCTGGTGGATATGGAGTTTGAAGTTGAGGATGCATTCCTTGAGTCCATGAATGTGGACAAGGGCGTGATGACCCTGGTGGATGAAGATCGTCAGCATGAGCTGATGGGACATCTGGATGCTTTTGAAGGCAAAAAGGCCAGCGGCGGCTCGGCAGCCAATACCATTATTGCGGTCAGTTATTTTGGGGGGCGGGCTTTTTATTCCTGCAAGGTCTCCAATGATGAGCTGGGTGATTTTTATGTGGCGGATTTAAAAGCCGCTGGTGTTGACAGTAATCTGGGTGAACAGCGGCAGGAAGGCATTACCGGAAAGTGTCTGGTGATGGTAACGCCGGATGCGGAGCGTACCATGAATACCTTTCTGGGTATCACGGAGCATTTCTCCGGTGATGAGCTGGATGCGGAAGCCATAGCCGCATCGGATTATCTGTATATGGAAGGCTATCTGGTAACATCGGAAACCGGCCGCAAGGCAGCCATTGATGCTCGCAGGATTGCCGAGCAGTCAGGGGTGAAAACCGCACTGACATTTTCCGATCCGGCCATGGTGGAGTTTTTCCGGGATGGTTTAAAAGAGATGATCGGTGATCGCGTGGATCTGCTTTTCTGTAATGAAGCCGAAGCCATGAGCTGGTCAGGCAGTGATGATCTGGAAACCGCAATAGAGCATCTAAAACAGATAGCCGACACTTTTGCCATTACCCTGGGCAGCAAGGGCGCATTGATTTTTGATGGCAAACAGCTGATTGATATTGCGCCTCATGAAATCAGGGCAGTGGACAGCAATGGGGCAGGGGATATGTTTGCCGGTGCCTTTTTATATGGCATTACCCACGGCCATTCATTTTATGAAGCCGGCAATATTGCCAGCCTGGCGTCCTCCCGTGTGGTGAGTCAGTTTGGCCCCCGCTTAGATGCTGAAGAGCATAAAGAAATTCTGGATATAGTATTGGGATAAAGTCATGCTAAAACGTCTGATTATTGTTTTTTCGTTACTGGTATCGTCCAGTTATTCATCTTTTATACTGGCTTCGGATATACATGGCCGTTACTGGATTTACGGGGTTGGTCGACAAACCTGTAAAACCTATCTGGATGCCCGCCATAATGGGGGCTATTCGGAAATCTCCTATAAGAACTGGGTAAGCGGTTATTTAACATCGGTTAATCGCAGTGCCGATGATACCTATAACCTGCTGGGACAAAATGATTTTCAGGGCGCCATGGCCTGGCTGGATCAGTATTGTGAAAAGCAGCCGGACAATACCATTTATA
>JALTRC010000671.1 GCA_026998145.1 Gammaproteobacteria bacterium | reverse complement strand
GGGGGATTTTTAAAAAGTTCTTCAATCGTTTTGTAGCCGTTTAGATAAGACAGGGATAAGCTGACAACACGCAGTGAGTCGATAATAAAGTCTTTTTCAGATTTGCTGACCGTATCAACAATACCTTGCTGATCGATTTTATTTTCACGTTCTTTTATATCCAGCAAAGAGAAATAGGTGTTTAATGCCTGGCGGTAATGGGATTGCTTGAATTGTGACCAGCCCAGTTTGTACAGTGCTTTTTCATAAAAAGGTGATTTTGGGTGTTGAGTAATGCTGCTATATGCCTGCTCAGCCTGGGCATATTCTCGCCATACAAATAATATTTCTCCACGACGGAACTGTACTTCGTCAATATAGCGGGATTGTGGGTAGTCCTTAACAATGGCGTCCATTGCTTTTAAAGAATCTTCGATGTCACCGGTTAATGAGTATGCCTTGGCTAACTGGTAGTAAATCAGATCATTTTTTTCATGCCCGGCATAGGTTCTTAAATAGGTTTTGTAGTGCTCGATGGACGATAGCATGATTTCTTCACGGGCTCGCTCATTAGCTGCTTCGTTTTTCTGCTGCTGTTCTTCGCTTACTTCCAGTTCCAGGTCTGCTACGCGCCTTAATGCTTCCGCATAATGGGTTTTGAATTCTGTTTTATTCAGATAAGCCTGATAATGTTCAATGGCATGTAGACGTTCCGGTGATACGCTGTCAGGCTCCGGGTATTCCACAGGGTGAGATGCCAGATCTTTTACGGTTAATTCCTGTGGCTCTTCGTTTTTACAGGCGCCGAGCAGACTCAGGGCTAACAGAACAGTGAGTTTTAATAGCAACTGTATCATATTATTCTCGTGCCATTAAAGAATCATATAAGCGTGCTTTCGAGTAGAGCGCACGATCATGATAAAGTTTTATCTGGTTGCGATGAAGTTTTAACGCATCCAGCGCCATCTTGCGCAGATATTTTTTCTGAGTATTTATGGCAAGTTTTAATTGGCTTCTCAGGGTTTGGATTTGAGATTCTTTGTTTTGTATACGCTTGTCAAAAGTGGAAAAATCAGCAGGGGCCTGTTTCCAGCTGGCTTTTAATGAATGGATTGCTTTTTTCATGTTTTGGATGGCCAGGTCTAACTGCTGCATTTGTCGTTTGGCTTTCCAGATCCTGACAGGGAAATCCGTATCTATTTTCCATGTCATCAGGCCTTTTAATAAACGAAGTTTGTCTGCCTGGTCGTTGGTGTCTTCATCTGAGTCTTTCAGTTCTTTTAGTCTTTTTTCGCTTGTGTTGAGCAGGGCAAGCTTTTCAAGCTCATCCGCAGTGGCCAATTTGATCGCGATTTGTTTATTTTCTATTTGCTTAAGCTCTCTGGATAGTTTTTTATGCTTTTGGGTTAATGCATTGACTCTGTCCAGGCTATCATCGTTTACAGTGTGAGCAAGCTTGTGTTTATATGTCTTGCGTTTTTCTTTTAGAATCATATGCAGAGCAGGCATGCTGTTTTCCCAGCGACTCATTTTATATTCCAGATGAACAATTTCCTGGTAGGATTTAATAGCGTGCTGGAACCTGTCAGATGTTAATAATGGTAGAAGGTAGCGAGTCATGAGAGGATTTATATTTTTAATAATACTCACAATGGGAGTGCTTTCGTTGCCAAGACTGCCGGGGTTTAGTTCACGGATAAAGTTTTGGCTTTTAATGTGATTGAGTAATTTTTGTGTTTCTTCAAGCTGAAATTTATAACTGGCTATGGCCAGATCATATTGATATAAAGCTTTTTCTTTTTCCTGCATTTTTTCAAATGCATAAGGAACTGAGATGAGCGCTTCCTGTACAGCAAGGTCTGATTCGGTTTGGCTGGATGCAAGATTTAGCCAGGGAATTGTGGCGTCATCATATTTTTTCTGTCGATAAAGTCCCCATCCCAGGCCAATAAGGGCTTTATTGGTTTCAGTGCCTTTGAGCCTGACTTTGTTGAAGTGGTCAATGGCTAGCTGGGATTGTTTGTCTTTAAGGGCGACAAATGCAAGTGCCAGATTGGCTTTATCCTTTATGATT
>JALTRC010000670.1 GCA_026998145.1 Gammaproteobacteria bacterium | reverse complement strand
CCTGATTGCTGTATTTATAGGACAGCACTTCACCCTGCTCGGTGAATTTGATCTGCCCATGCACCGTGCCTTCCGGCTGGGACAGAATCGCATCATGGGTGGGGCCGCCGCCGCGGCCGATAGTGCCGCCCCGGCCATGGAATAAACGGCACTCCACTCCGTGGGCATCGGTCAGGGCAATAACCTTTTGCTGGGCCTCATATAAATTCCACGAAGAGGCCATAATGCCCCCGTCCTTACAGGAGTCCGAATAACCCAGCATGGCTTCCTGCAGGTTGCCGGAGCTTTTCAGCAGACGGCTGTAGGTGGGGTTATCGAATAATGACTTGAGCACAATTTCAATATGCTCAAGGTCTTCAATGGTTTCAAACAGAGGTGAAATGCGGATATTGCAGAAATCTTCACCCTGCTCGTTTTTGCCGGTCAGCCCTGCCAGTGTGGCCAGCCACATGACTTCCATCACATGGGAGGCAGCGTGGGTCATGGAGATAACATAGTTACCGAAGGCACGGGGGGAGATCTCATCCTGCATATTGTGCATTAGCTCGAATACGCTAAGGGTTTCCCGGTGTAGCTCGTCCAGCTTCTGTTTATCCAGCTCGAATTCGGGCGGATTTTCAATATAGCCGGCCAGCAGTTCAAGCCGTTGCTGCTCATCCAGCTCATGATATTTCGGCGCACCCTTGATCTGCTCGATAATATTGGCCACCGCGTCTGTATGGCGGGTGGATTCCTGGCGAATATCCAGCTTCAGCAGGAAGAAGCCAAAGGTTTCCAGCAGACGGATCAGGTCTTTTAAGCCCCCATCGGCAATATTCTGATCATTATGGCTGACCAGGGAATTGCGAATCAGAATCAGATCCTGCAAAAATTCTTTTTCTGATGGGTAGGCATGGGGCGCATCCGGCAGTTCTTCATCGTTCAGGCGAGCGGTTACCAGTGCCAGATTCTGTTCCAGCCGGTAACGCATAAACGACAGTTTGCGGCGGTAAGGGGCATGGGCAAAGGCATTTGGAGACTCTTTAAATACCTCAAAGCGCATGGCCTCATCGGCAAACAGGCTGTCCATAAAGGCCTTGCTGGGGGTGCAAAGCTCATCGGAATGGGTTAGCTGGCGGGACAGTGAGGTGACATGATATATATATTCACCCAGAATGGTTTGTGCCTGCATACGCAGCGCCATGGCAGTGGTTTCCGGCTTTACAAAAGGGTTGCCGTCACGGTCGCCGCCAATCCAGGAGCCAAAGCGTAAAAAGCTGGGTACCTGAATGGTGGCATCCGGATAATGCTTGGCCAGTTTGTTTTCCAGATTGCGGTAAATATGGGGCACACTGTTAAACAGGCTTTCCCGGAAGTAGAACAGGCCGTTTTTGATCTCGTCCTTAACCTGTGGCTTGTATTCCCGTACTTCATTGGTGCGCCATAACAGCTGGATCTGGGTTTCCAGCTCGTGAGTCAGCTCGGCCTTCTGGGCCTTATTCAGGCCTGTGGCATTGAGCTTGTCATTTACCAGGAAGATGCGGCGCAGGGCATTCATCACACTGCGGCGCTTGGATTCGGTGGGGTGGGCGGTGAATACCGGAATATAGGCCAGCTGATCCAGCAGATCCTGCACTTGCAGGGCATCCAGATTACGCTCTTTAAATATGCTCAGGGTGGCGTCAAAAGAGCCTTTCCACAGGGTCTTGCCGCTGCGCACCTGCTTGCGGCGGCTAATATGCTGGTAGTCTTCTTCGGCAATATTGACCAGAGAAAAATAAATACTGAAAGCCCGCACCACCTGGGTGAGCGTATCCGCATCCAGTGAGGCAATCAGCTTCATCAGCTGCGCCCGCTTGCGGGGATTATCGGTTTTGCGCAGGCTGATATAGCCGGTGCGCAGCTTTTCAACCGCATCATATACATGGGGGCCGGCCAGATTCTGGATAACTTTACCCAGCAGGCTACCTAATAATTTCACCCGGGAGCGAAGGGCCTTGTCGTTGGTTTGCAGGGATGATGTGGCGTTGCTAGTCATAAAATATCCGGTTCAAATGCACGGGGCGCGATATTATACCT
>JALTRC010000669.1 GCA_026998145.1 Gammaproteobacteria bacterium | reverse complement strand
CAGATCATCAGCATCCAGACCTTCAGCAGGACCATATTGCTTCACATAACCCAGTGCTTTTTTAAATGCTGCTGAAGTTCCCTTCAGATCAGACTTAACACGGTATGCTTTCGCCATATAGTAAGGATTGGTATAAGAAACCTGAACCTTGCCATCTTTCTCAGTCAGGGATACACGCTGTGCTGCGATATAACCTGCACGATCGTGAGAAGCGGCTGCTTTTTTCAGTTCGTCATTCGTGACAACAATAATCTCAACGCCCTTGTATGGTGAATATTCACCAGCTATTTCAAATCCATTATCCGTCAGTGCTTTCTTGGTTGAATCCAGCTTGTCCGCTATTGTGCCAGCATCATTTGATCCCAATATAAATGGGAAATTTTTTGTACCTGCCTGTGCAACTTGAGCGGCCACGCCAATAGCCAGTGCCATCACAACAGAAGCAAAAGTTTTTATCTTCATTTTTTTATTACTCCATCCCCTAAAGGTATTTATTTGAATTACCACGCTTAATGTAACGCTGCGTAAAACTAACCTTGCTGCCCTGTTGTTGTCAACGAGATTTTATAAAAAATGTTTTAATGTTCATAACCGGCAGCAATTCACCTGTAAATTCATCTTTGAAACAAAATATACTTTAGAAATTAATAATTTACTGATACATATTAAACAAAAAAAGGCCGTGACGATGCACGGCCTTTACATTCAGGAACCTAGTCCTGATCAACTGGCATGGCAGCCTTAGAACTTCCAGCCGTATGCAACACCAAGTGCAATCTGCGACATAGTTAAATCACTATGACCAGCATTTTGCATTTCTGCCTGCGTTGTCGCAGGACTCGTTACTGGACTGGAACCCTTCAGAGTATTTTCAGGCACATACATGAAGTAAGCCGACAATTCAGCTTCATTAGCCAGCGTCCATGTGGCTCCAGCAGTATAATGATCTTCAACTACTGCAGGCGCCAACACATTAAATAATGTCTGATCCGCACTAATTGGTTGGCCACCGTGATTATAACCAGCTCTTAGCACCAGGGAGCTATCAACCTGGTAGTCAAAACCCAGCTTAATCACCGTCATATCATCCCAACCAAAGCCTGGACCATTTGCATCACCCAGCGCACCACCTGTACCTGCTGGCGCTGTTGGGTTTGAAAAGCCAGTATTTGGATTAGATAAAGCCGCTACGTCTGTGTAGTTAATTCTCTCCACATCCAGAACAACATTCATCTCAGGCGTGGCTTTATAAGCAATACCAATGGCGTAATTTGACGGAATATCAAAATCACCCTTTTCCGCAAACAGCTGATTATATTTATCAAACTCACTCATACTGGTCTTACTTTGATATGTCACACCAACTGTTAATTCATCAGTCAATTGATTTAAATAACCAATCCGGATTCCCATACCTGTAGAAGAATCCACACCCTGATCAGACACACCTGCCGAACCATCATTACAACCGGTACCGCCTGCTAGTGGACTACCACCCGGAGTAAAACCACAGAAAGCATCTATACCCTGGGCTTCAAAACGCTGGTAAACCAGGTTAAGAGAAACACCAAATGAGCTCTTACTATCCAGTTTCATTGAATAAGTTGGCGCAATAAATAACTGCTCAAGATTAGAGCGTGTATTAGCACTACCTGCCGTGCCGCCAAAAATAGACTCATTATATGACGCATTCATACCGCCGTTACCGTATACCGCTACGCCGAAAGAGCTATTGTTATCCAGCATTTTGTTATAACCAAATTCCGGTACGAAGAATTGTGCATCTTCATTACCTTCAACGACATGAGTAACACCAGGAGCCGTGTTGCTCCATGCTGTATTTACAGAACGATCGGGCTTAAATAGCTCAACCCCCATATCAATACGGCTACCCACCTGAACCATACCCGCTGGATTTGTTGCCGCTGCTAGCGCATCCTGTGAGTAAGCCACTCCAGCACCCGCCATACCTTTGGCTTTAATACCAAAACCATGGGCAAAATAGCCGTTTGTTGCAAAAGCCGATGACGCCATAAAAATAGACGAAACCGATAGGGCT
>JALTRC010000668.1 GCA_026998145.1 Gammaproteobacteria bacterium | reverse complement strand
CAATCGGTTTAACTTCATAGGCATCGCAGCCTGCATCCAGGCCTTTTTTTACATCAGAATCACTGGCATAAGCGGACAAGCCAATAATGGGGATATTCTGTGTGCCAGCTTCGGATTTTAGTTTTCGAGTTGCCTGCCAGCCATCAACGATGGGCAGGCTCATGTCCATTAGAATAATATCAGGCTGAACTTCCACAGCCAGTTCAATGGCCTGCTGACCATCGTTGGCCATAGTGGTTTTAAAACTGTGAAGTTCAAGCCGCCGCCGAATCATTTCACGATTCATGTCGTTATCTTCAACAATAAGTATATGTATCATATTGCATCCTTCATCTTATCCTGTATGAGTGGGATAAGAATGGTGAATCTGGAACCCTGCCCAGGTGAGCTGCGCACACTAATGTCGCCACCCATGAGTTGAACCAGATGGCGGCAAATGGAAAGCCCAAGGCCTGTACCGCCATATCGTCGGGTTGTTGATATGTCTGCCTGCACAAACTCATCAAAAATATGTTCGATTTTATCTTCTTCAATGCCTATGCCTGAGTCCTGTATACAGACCATTAATTTGTTTTCCTGCATATTGGCTGTTAATTTGATTTCTCCTCCATGAGTAAACTTGTTCGCGTTATCAATAAGGTTAAATAAAATTTGTTTGGTGCGTGTTGGGTCTACCTGAATAAAGTCAATATCTGAATTAATATCGAGAACAAGTTTATTGCCATTGTTTTCTATGGCGGGCTTCAGGGTGCTGCATATATCCTGTATCAGTGATTGTATTGAAATAGTTTCAATAATAAGATCCATTTTTCCTGATTCAATTTTTGAAATATCCAGAACCTGATTAATAAGTCGTAGCAGATGTTTTCCAGCCTGGATTATTTTATCGGTGTCGTGAATAAGTTGCGGGTTTTGCAGGTTATGCGTATCTTCTTTTATTAGCTCACTGTAGCCGATAATGGCATTAAGCGGTGTGCGCAATTCGTGGCTCATATTGGCCAGAAAAATTGTTTTGGCCAGGTTGGCTTCATTGGCTTTGTCACGTGTAATCGTTAAATCCATGGTAAGTTGCTGTAAGGCATCTCTTTGCTGTTTGATTTTTTCATGAGCGATGGTGCGTTCTTTTACTTCGTTCTGTAATTCCTTTTCATTGGTGCTGATGCGATCCAGCATCTGATTTAAAAAAACAGCAAGGGTGCCGAATTCATCGTGGCGATCGGTATTGGCTCTTATGGAATGCTGGCCGGCGGTGTATTGTTGGGCGACAGCATCAAGATGCTGGAAAGGTTTTTGCACCGATTTGTCGATAACCAGCATAATAAATCCCCCAAGAAAAATAATACCGGCACTAAACAACATAAAAATTTCGATTTGTTTCTGGCGAACAATCTCTTTTATTGGAAGCGTGTAAGCTGTAATTATTATGGGTAAATGTGTGTTTAACTTGCGTACAATTGTTTCCCCAGGCTGGGCTCTGGTGCCGTAGGTTTTGGTTTGCCCATTGTATTTTATGTCCAGGCCAAGAATATAATCATTGTTTAGAATATCATTGAGTATCGGCTCAATTTGTTTAAATAACAATGCAGGGTTTTGCTGTACACGGGACTGTATCTGGTAGGCAAGGTGGTCAATTATTATATTCTGTGAGTTTTCAACATTGCTTCTGACCTGGCTGATTAATATGCCGGCAATAATCATGCTGATAAAACTCAGGCTCCAGATAATGATTGAGGTAATTCTGACGGCGATTTTTGCCTGCCAGTTTTTTAACCAGTCCTGGTTAAAATTTGTTTCGGCAGACATTATTTAAATCCGGCTTTCCGTAAAAGCATCACTAATGGGCAAATACCGGTGATGCCGGCCAGAATAAGATTCAGGGCAACAAACCACGGGAAGAACCATAAAACATCGGGATAAATAACAAAGCCAAGGCTTATAAAAACCGCAATAATAAAGCGAAACAGGCGCTCTGCTTCAATATTAAAATACGGATCCTTAAGCGATGTGCACTGGGCTTCGGGATCTTCTTCATTTGATGATCTGAATTGATTGATTAATATGGGAATACGATAATTGGTAACCGACTCAATTAACATAATGCCAATAATCAGGTAAATAATATAATGGAGCTTTAGAAAAAGGCTGATCAGAATGCTCATGCCTAAAATAAAGCGGTATGATCTATCACTCATGGTGTCCCTTTAAACGCTGAAAAGCAGCATTCGAATAGCTGATAAAGTATAAATATCGGCGCTCATAACATTATAAGGAGTGTAGACCACTCAATACGGGTTTGGGGGCAGATGAGATGATTTTTTGGGCAGAATAAAAAAGGGCCGGGAATATAATATCCCGGCCCTTATTAAATGGTTTAGCTGGTTGCTTCGGGCTATTTTTTAGCCTTTTTGTCTTTAATATCAAGCAGCTCAATATCAAATATCAGCGTAGAGTTAGGGCCAATTTTCTTACCCGCGCCTCGCTCGCCATAGGCAAGTTCAGAAGGGATATATAATTTCCACTTATCACCAACTTTCATTAATTGCAGGGCTTCTGTCCAGCCTTTGATAACACCATTTACAGGGAAGGTGGCAGGTTTGCCTCGCTTATAGGAGCTGTCAAAAACCTTGCCGTTGATTAATGTGCCTTCATAATGGGTGACAACCGTATCAGTGGGCTTGGGTGAGGCTCCCTTGCCGGACTTAATGACTTTATATTGCAGGCCGCTCTTTGTTGTTTTTACGCCTTTTTTCTTTTTATTTTCGGCCAGAAAGGTTTCACCGGCTTTTTTGTTGTTTTCGGCAATAGCGGCTTTTTTGGCCTGTTCTCTGGCAGCATGCTGTTTCTGGAAATCGGTTAATGACTTACGCATCTCATCCATATTGAGCTTGAGCTTTTTACCCTTATAGGCATCTTCAATACCCAGGATGATGCTGTCAAAATTCAATTCATCTCTGGATTGTGCCAGCTGGCTTCCCAGATTAACGCCAATGCTGTAACTGGCTTTATCCTTTGCTGTTTTGAGACTGGAACTGGCAGATGCCGCAAAGCTGACGCTTAGTGCAACAGCACCTACGATGGCTGGAAAAGTTTTTCGCATTTGTATACCCCTTAAATTGATATTTAAATATTCTGGGAAGCTCTGATCAATTCATAAACTCACATTTCACATTTAAAATGCGCGGCTTCTGCGTTACGAATCTTCCCAGTAGCCTGCTATTGCGTGCGATTCGATGCCTTACCACGCATTTTAAACGCAAACGGTTTCGTCCAGAATTAATCAGAGCTTCCTTTGCTAATATTGAGCGTTATTTTTATGCTTGCAATCACCCGTTATTAGACAGGAACTTTAATAGAGGTTCAGTGTCTTTAGGCTGTAATTAGCCCTCTATTGTACGTTCTGCAGGGCCTACCATACACAATAAATAAGTTAACAGGTACACAATAATGATATTCAGGCGTTTTTTTCTTATTGTTGCATTAATGGCTACCGCGACATCTTGCTGGGCACTATTACCCGATAAAGTGGATGATAAACCCCTGCCGTCTCTGGCGCCGATGGTGAAAAAAGTAATGCCGGCCGTGGTCAATATCGCCACGCGAAGTCATCGTAATGTGCGGCAAAATGCCCTGATGAATGATCCTTTTTTCCAGCGCTTTTTTAACCTGCCAAAACCCCGTGCTCAGCAGCGCAGCAGCCGTCCCCAGAGTCTGGGTTCCGGTGTGGTGATAGATGCGCAGCAGGGTTTTGTGATTACGAATAATCATGTCATTAAGGGAGCTGATGAAATCACCGTGACCTTAAGAGATGGCCGTGAGCTAAAAGCCGAGCTGGTGGGCACGGATCCAGAGGCGGATGTGGCGGTATTAAAGGTGCCATCAGATGGTTTAAGTGCGATTAAGCTGGCTGATTCAGATAAATTGCAGGTGGGTGATTTTGTGGTGGCAATCGGCAACCCTTTTGGTCTTGGGCAAACGGTAACCTCCGGTATTGTCAGTGCACTGGGGCGCAGCGGCCTGGGCATTGAAGGTTATGAAGACTTTATTCAGACGGATGCATCGATTAATCCGGGTAATTCCGGCGGCGCTCTGGTAAACCTGCGAGGTGAGCTGGTAGGTATGAATACGGCAATTCTGGCACCGGGAGGCACCCCCGGTAATGTGGGTATTGGATTTG
This sequence comes from Gammaproteobacteria bacterium, assembly GCA_026998145.1. GTDB lineage: Bacteria > Pseudomonadota > Gammaproteobacteria > SZUA-229 > SZUA-229 > JALTRC01. Next base: position 2,368 of record JALTRC010000668.1, on the reverse strand, counting down.
CCATACCCATTAATATGGTAAAGAAACTTAAGCAGAACCTGGTGCAATATGGCGAGGTACGGCGGGGCGTGTTAGGTGTGGTGACTCAGGATTTAACCCGTGATCTGGCCCAGGCTTTTTCGATTAATTCACGTCAGGGCGCCGTGATTGCCAAAGTCCTGCCCGATTCCCCTGCTGCTGCCGCCCATCTGCGAGCCGGTGATGTTGTGATTTCTGTGAATGCCAGAAAAATAAAAAATGCCATGGATATGCGCAATGCCATTGGCTTGTTACGCATCGGCGAAAAACTGAATATTGGCCTGATTCGGGACGGGGAGGAAATGCAGCTGACGGCTGTTATCAAGGAACCTAAGCAGCAGCTTATTGCCGGAGATAAATTATCCTCGCGGCTGGCAGGCGCGGTATTTGCCCAGTTACCTGATGAAGATGATGCCAGTATTTTGCACATTATTGTGGTGAAAGTGGATGAGGCAAGCCCCGCCTGGTATGCGCGCTTGCGCAAGGGGGATGAAATTCTGTCTGTTAACCGCCATAGAGTCAGAAATCTACAGGATTTTAAAAAATACACGAATCATCAGGGGCAGTTATTACTGAATATACAGCGGGGGCAGAGGGCCTTGTTTGTATTGTTAAAATAAATATGTCTAAGTCCAGACAGCAAGAATAAGGATGGGTATTACAATACACAGAGCCCAGAAATAGAGGCTAAGGGAACGCCTGTGAGGCTGGCGTAATGCCCGGAATAAGCCAGCGATACCGATAAGAATGCTGGGGTATGACATGGTGACAAGAAAGATAAGGGGCGCGGATGCTTCCGGCAAAGCCGCAGCAGAGTAGTAACCAAAACAGCCAACGGTTGGCAGAGAAATAATACTAAAAAGCAGGATGACCCATTCAGGCAATTTGTTTGCGCTCATCAATGGATTATAGGCGCCCGGCTGGTGTTTGCGGATTTATCCTGCGGTGTTTTTGTCTACCCAGCGCTCACCTTCCGGCAGGCTTTCTTTTTTCCAGAAAGGGGCGCGGGATTTTAATTCTTCCATTAAATAACGGCAGGCATCAAAAGCCGCTGCCCGGTGCGCCGACCAGACTGCCGTTAACACAATGGGGTCATCCGGCATTATATCCCCCACCCGATGGATAATCAGGCAATCCATAATATCCCAGCGGTTTTTTGCCTCATCACAGATTTTGTTTAAATAGTTTTCAGTCATGCCGGGGTAATGTTCCAGTACCATTTTCTGTACATTGTCACCTTCATTAAAATCTCGCATGGTGCCCACAAAGCTGGCCGTGGCGCCATATTTTCCGGCGGCAATATGGCTGTTTTGATAGGCCTGTGTTTCCTGCCAGGGATCAAAAGCCTGGTTGCGAATTTCAATCATCTTCAGCCTCCGGTTACCGGTGGAAAAAAGGCGACTTCATCGCCGTCATTAACCGGCTGTTGCGCATCAACATATTTCATATTCACTGCGCAAAGTGTATTGCTGGGCATGGGCAGATTGCCGCTTGCCTGCTGCCACACCTGGCTGACATTCAGTTGATTTTGATAATCCACCTGGGTATCGGCCCGGCCAACGGTTTCTCGCAGGCTGGCAAAAAATTTAACGGTGACTGACATTCGATATTCCTGTTGGCTTTTGGTAGGCTAGCCTGCAATCAAGCGAGGCCAAACCTATGAGCGATAAACTCACCCATTTTAACGCATCTGGCGTAGCCCACATGGTTGATGTGGGACAAAAAGATATTACTAAACGTACAGCGATAACTGAGGGCTGTATTCAGATGTTGCCGGAAACCCTGCAACTGATCAAGCAGGGCAATCATAAAAAAGGCGATGTACTGGGAATTGCCCGTATTGCCGGCATTATGGCAGCTAAAAAAACCTCGGATCTGATCCCCCTGTGCCATCCCATTGCCCTGACCCATGTGGATATAGAATTGCAGACGGATGATGAACTGCCCGGCGTATATTGTAAGGCCACGGTGGAATGTAAGGGTGTCACCGGAGTGGAGATGGAAGCCTTAACCGCCGTACAGGTTGCTTTGCTAACCATTTACGATATGTGTAAGGCGGTGGATCGGGGTATGACAATCACTGACATCAGCCTGTTAAAAAAAGCCGGTGGTAAATCGGGGGTATGGGAAAAACCGGTGGATTAAGGTGCCAGAACGCTTTTTTCTGTGGCGTCTATACTCAAAAATCAAATGAGTCAGTCACGGGGAAGAGAATGCAGGAACGATATGATCTGATTGTAATTGGCAGCGGTCCCGCTGGCCAGAAAGCGGCGATTCAGGCCGCGAAGATTCACAAAAAAGTCGCCATTATTGAGCGGGGCCGGGAAATCGGTGGCGTTGCCGTACACAC
>JALTRC010000667.1 GCA_026998145.1 Gammaproteobacteria bacterium | reverse complement strand
TACCATTTCTTTCTTGGCGCGGCGGGCCTTGGCTTCGCCAATGGACATGCGGCGATTGATTTCCTTGATATTGCTGATGCTCAGGCCGAATTCTTTTTCCAGCAGCGCCAGCTTCTGCTGGGTTTGCTTGATTTCCGGTGCCAGCTCTTTGAGCTTTTCAGAGTATTCGTGACCTTCCAGAAAGCTGTCAATCCATTTCAGATTGGTTTCATTGTTCGGGAAAGATTTGATTAGTTCCTTGCGAGGCATGCGCGCCTTGTTGACGCAGATGTTCAGAATATGGCGTTCCAGAAAGCGCAAACGGTCAACCGTGGTGCGCAGATCTTTGGTCATTTCAATGACGATATTCGGCAGGAATTTGATTTCCATAAACACATCAGACATGTGTTCGCGGGCCTTGGTGGCGTTTTTCTGGCTCTTTTTGCCTAGAGCCGCAATGGCGGCATCATAGGCCTGTTGCAGACGAACAAAAACTTCCCGGGCTTCTTCAGGATCCGGGCCGGTATCAACGACTTCCTCTTCTTCATCTTCGTCGTCATCGGTTTTATCGGATGGGGCGGTGGAAACCGGGGTGGCGATTTCATCATCCATTTCGCTGCGGATGCCGATAATCAGGTCGGTCAGGCGCAGCTCTTCAGCCTCGACACGCTCATAGGTTTTGAGAATCTGTAATACGGAGCGGGGATTGGTGGAAAGGGCGCTCAAAACCTGCTTGAGACCTTCCTCGATACGCTTGGCAATGGCAATTTCGCCTTCGCGGGTGAGCAGTTCAACGGTGCCCATTTCGCGCATATACATGCGCACCGGATCCGTGGTGCGGCCAAATTCGTTTTCCATGGAAGCCAGCGCGGCGGCGGCTTCTTCAGCGGCGGTGTCGTCGGTGGCACTGGCATCGGTGAGCACCAGCGATTCGGTATCCGGGGCAATTTCATGCACAGTAATACCCATATCATTAATCATATTAATGATATCTTCGACCTGTTCAGGATCTACAATGTCCTGGGGCAGGTGATCGTTTACCTCCGCATAAGTGAGGTAACCCTGTTCTTTGCCCTTGGCAATCAGGTCTTTTAGACGTGACTGTTTTTCTTCCTCGGTGGAAGCAGGCGCTGTCGGTTGCTGTTCTTGTGTCATGGCCGCCTTTTATCGCGATTAGCATGAATTTAAAACTGAACTCGCCATTTTAGCACTTCTTCAGGATAAGAGCCAGTATGAAGTCATAGGGAATGGCTGAGCTTAATTTTATTCATTGGTTGGAAAAAACAGGGGCTGGCGTCCATAATTAGCCCAATATGTTTAAGGATGAGTGAGTATGGCAAAAATTCTAATTAAAATGATTGTGCTGGTGGGCGTGCTGCTGGCCGTGCCCTATTACATGATGGGCGGGGCTGTGCCGGGCTTTTTATCAGGTTTTTTTTCCGGTTCTTCGGCTCCTGCACCCAAAGGTGTAAGCGGTATAGGTAATGCGGTAACCGATAAGGAAGTGACGGTTTACCAGTGGGTTGATGAGAAGGGTGGTAAGCATTTCAGTAATACGCCGCCCCCCAACCAGCAGGTAAAGGCATTGCATTTACGCCCTGATACGAACCTTGTTAAGGCTGTTGAAGCACCAGAGGAAAAAAAGCCGAGCCGTCCTAAAGTGACATCAATTGGCGGCGAACTGAGTAACCCTTACTCGCCGGGCGGCGCCAAAAAATTAATGGATGATGCTAAAAATGTTCAGGAGTTGCTTAACCAGCGATTTGAAAAACAGCAGGAGCTGATTAATCAGCGTTAGTTTGCATCGTCAGGGTAAAACAGATTAATCAGATCATTTAAAAAAAGATAACCGGTTTCGCTGGCTCGCAGTTGTGAGCCTTGCCGGCTGAGTAGCCCCTTTTCTATTGCCTGTTCACAGCGCCCTTCAATGACCTGCCTGTTCAGGCCTGTATATTGTTCAAATAATTCCAGCGTAAACCCCTGTTTAAGGCGTAGGCTATTGAGCATAAATTCATAGCTTCGATCCGCATTGGAAATAAAATGCTCGCTGGATGTTTTGTTTGTTGCGTCCAGATATTGCTGAGGTTGCCGGTGCTGGGCATATCGGCGAATACTGTGAT
>JALTRC010000666.1 GCA_026998145.1 Gammaproteobacteria bacterium | reverse complement strand
GCAATTATATCCAGTACGTCACGGGTATCACGAATCGGTGTCTGGTTGATTTGGGTAATAATATCGCCTACCGCCAGCCCGGCCTGGTCAGCGGGGCCGTTTTTAAATACATCGGTAATCAGTACACCGCGAATATCTTTCAGGCCGATTTTCTGTAGCATCTGTTTGTTTAAATCAACCCCTTCTACCCCAAGCCAGCCGCGAATCACGCCGCCGTTTTTAAGAATCTGCTGAACAACTTTTAGCGCCATATCAATCGGGATGGCAAAGCCTATGCCCTGATAGCTGCCGGACTGGGTAAAGGTGGCTGAATTAATGCCGACGATTTGTCCCAGGGTGTTAATCAGTGCGCCGCCGGAGTTGCCCGGATTAATGGCGGCGTCTGTCTGGATAAAGTTTTCGTAGGTGTTCAGGCCAACCCGGTCACGGCCGGTGGCGCTGATAATGCCCTGGGTAACCGTCTGTCCAATGCCGAATGGATTGCCGATGGCCAGCACAATATCGCCAACCTGAATATCGGCAGGATCGGCAAAGCTGATATTAGGGTGGCGGGAATGTTTGATGGTGATAACCGCCAGGTCCGTATCCGGATCGGCCCCTACCAGTTTGGCCTGTAGTTTGTGACCGTCATAAAGGGTAACGGTAATTTTGCTGGCTTTGGCGATAACGTGATAGTTGGTCAGTATGTGGCCCTGCTGATCCATAATCACCCCTGAACCCTGGTTAGGTGGAGTGGGAACGGAAGGGGCTGGTTTTAAGAGTTTGTGCAGGGGCGAGTTATCTGCCGGATTGGCGTGGCTTGCCTGAATGCTGACAACGGTAGGCGCGGCTATGGCAACCGCATTGGCGTAGCTGGCTTTTTTGGCGGCTTTGGCTAAGGGTGTGTCAGTGCTGAGCGGGCTTAAGCCTGGCCACTGTAAAATAATCAGGCCGATAATAATGCCCAGCAGAGACCAGATAAGGATAGATTGTGTAGAATGGGCAGGTTTATGCATTTCTTATGGTGGTTTATATGGTTCAGTTAGAGGCGCTGCTTGAGTATTGTAATCGATATTTGCGCGTTGATGAGTTTCGTGATTATTGCCCAAATGGTCTTCAGGTTGAAGGAAAAGCTGAAATTAAAACCATTATTACTGGCGTAACCGCATCTCAGCGGCTGCTGGATCTGGCGGTGGAGCTACAGGCGGATGCAATTCTGGTGCATCATGGTTATTTCTGGAAAAATGAAGATGCCCGGATTATCGGTATAAAACGAAACCGTCTAGCCACCTTGCTGAAACATAATATCAGCCTGCTGGCCTACCATCTGCCGCTGGATGCCCATGCAGAGGTGGGAAATAATGTGGAGCTGGCCCGCAGGCTGAATATTCAGAATATATCCTGTGAGCAGCAGGGAGCATTAAAAGGCCTGTTGTGGCAGGGTGAATTAATCAGTCCCTGTACGGCGGATGAATTCTCACGGCAGATTGCCGTGGCACTGAACCGCAGGCCTTTACATCTGGCAGCGCCCGCAAGATCGAAAATTCAAAAGCTGGCCTGGTGTACGGGTGGTGCTCAGGGCTATCTGGAGCAGGCCGCAGCGCTGGGGGTGGATGCTTATATCAGTGGTGAGGTGTCGGAGCAGACTTTCCATCTGGCCGATGAGCTGAATGTGCATTATTTTGCTGCCGGTCATCATGCAACGGAATCCTACGGGGTACAGGCGCTGGGTGCTCACCTGGCCGGGCGCTTTGAGCTGGCCGTTCAGCATATTGATGTATTTAATCCTGTCTAAACTTTTTCTTATGGCTAAGTCATTGATCTGCCAGCACTAATGTAAATAATGCTTGGTTAATATAGTGATATACGTTAATATTACGCGCCGTAAAAATCTGGCCTCAGGGTTCTTAAAACAGGTTTTATTCGACAGATTCATGTTTCTGGATGACCCGCTGATTGATTGGTGGAGATGGGTCAGAAGCGCAGGTTTAATTACATACAAAGTCTAAAGAGAGGTACTCATGGCTACAGAGGGCGTAGATAAAGATAAACGCCGTTTTCTGGTTGCTGGTACTAGCGTCATAGGTGCAGTGGGGGCAGGTTTTGTTGCTGTGCCCTTCATTGA
>JALTRC010000665.1 GCA_026998145.1 Gammaproteobacteria bacterium | reverse complement strand
GCCATTGAAGCGGCCCGCGCCGGTGAACAGGGTCGTGGCTTTGCGGTTGTCGCCGATGAAGTCCGCACCCTGGCCAGCAAAACCCAGGAATCCACCAATCAGATCAAGGAACTGATTGATAAACTTCAGGCTGGCAGTAGCAATGCTGTACAGGCCATGAATAATTCCATCAAACAGGTCGATACGAATAACCAGCAGGTTCAACAGGTAGCCTCAGCGCTTAATGACATTGCCAGCGAAATTGGCAATATTAATAATATGCTGGCACAAATGGAAACCTCCAGCCATCAACAAAGCCAGACATCCAATGAAATCAGCCAGAATATTGCAGCCATTAGCACACTGGCAGAAAAGACCTCTCAGGGAACCGAAGATTTAAGCCAGGCAGAATCCAACCTGGAAAATGTTGCCAATAATTTAAATCAGATTATTTCCAGATTCAGGGTGTAGCATAAACCCGTAATTGACAGGTAATCATGAATCCATTAAAAAAACTTTCACTTAAACATCGTTTATGGGCTGGCCTTTCAGCTACCCTGGGCTTAATGGCTATAGTTGCCTTTACTGCCATTTTCCGATTCAGTTCTGTTGAACAACAGGCTAATACCATTACCCAACAATCTCAGCCCGCCATGATTGCCGCACTGGAGCTTAAAAGCAGCATCAACGCCACCAGTAAATTACTGGGATATTATATGGCCAATAAGTCAAAGGAAAATGAAAAGGTTTTCAAACAAAGCATTAGCGCTGTAGAAAAACAACTTAAACAGCTCCAGACCATTACTGAAAACATTAACAACGAAGCACTTAAACAAAAAGCGAATGAACTTAACGCACTATTTATTAGTTATGCCAAACATCTGGATCGACTGGATTATTTAATTCAGCATCCGGTTGAAAACATGCCGGCGGTTAAAGTATCCAATGAAAGCCTTTTTCCTGTTTATAAAAAAGTACAGAAGCAGTTCAGTAATATTACAAACGCCGAAAAAAACAAATCATCTCCAGATCAAATCTTGATTGGTTTGCTGGTTGATGCCCGCCAAAACTGGATTATGATTTCTTCGGCTCTTAGTTCTTATTTATCTACACAAAATCCGGTATACAAAAAAGAACTAAAACAAAATATAAAACAGTATAAAAAAGCCATGAAAAGCCTGATGACTTCTATTTCCTCACTAAATGAACAACAGGCCAAAACACTACGCAGTATTGATATGCGCTGGGGGCCATTTTTCGGTGCTCTGAAAATGGCTTTTGGCTTTGAAAAAAAAGGTATGTGGCGGCTTGATTCAGCACTTATCAAAAGTGAACTATCACCCCTGGCCAGTAAAATTGACCAGTCCATTAATGACATCGTTGATACATTGCAAAATACGGTAAATAACGGTAATCAGAAATTAATCGATGCCATCAATCAAACTCAGGTATTTTTAATCGGCCTGTTGGTTATTGCTCTGGCTATTGGTTTGCTGGTTGGGGTCAGCAGTTCCCGGCAGGTAACAACACTGATTACCGAAGTACAGAATAATTTACAGTCCATGTCAGAGGGCTATCTTAATATCAATCTTGAAGAAAACCGTGCCGGTGAAGTGGGCATTATTTCCCGAATCATCAATGCCTTTGCCAGCCAGCTTGGCCTGATGGTCAATAAAATGAAGCAGGCATCCAGCGAGCTGGATGCCTCATCCCGCCAGCTAAAATCGGTTACCGATGAAACAGCTGCCAATGCCCAGCAACAACGTGCTGAAACAGAGCAGATCACTCAGGCAGCGAATGAGATGACCAGCACAGCCAATTCCATTGCACAAAGCGCACATATTGCAGCTGAATCAGCTGAACGCGCCAATGAGCAGGCTCAGTCAGGCGCTCATAAGTCCAGTCAGGCACTAACCAGTATGGGGCAGCTTGTTGATAACCTTGGCCATGCTTCCAGTGTGATACAGAATCTTGAAAATGAGTCGAATAATATAGGCGTTGTGCTGGATGTTATTCGCGGCATTTCCGAACAGACCAATCTGCTGGCATTAAATGCCGCCATTGAGGCTGCGCGCGCCGGCGAACAGGGCCGTGGTTTTGCAGTTGTGGCAGATGAGGTTCGCACCCTGGCCAGCCGCACCCAGGAATCCACTGACCAGATAAAGAATTTAATTGAGAACCTACAATCTGGCTCAGGTGATGCAGTTAATGTGATGAATGATGCGCTTAATCAGGTTAACGAAAACAATGAACATGTTAATCAGGTATCCCAGTCTCTCAGGGGAATTGCTGATGAGATTACCCAGATCAATCAAATATTATCGCAAATGTCGAGTGCCAGCGAGGAACAGAACCAGACGGCTCAGCGCATTAATCAGAATATATTATCCATAGGATCCCTCGCTGAAAAAACCACTCAGGGAACAGAAGATATTCGAGTGGCCGAAGCCAATCTCGAAAAAGTTGCCACAAATCTGCAACAGATTATTGCTCACTTTAAAACCTGATTTAAGCCTCCATAAAAAATGCCGGCAATAAAGCCGGCATTTCAAGTTAGTTACAACACTTAAGCTCAGGCTCTGCGACGAGCAACGCCTATCAGCCCCAGCAAGCCTGAAGCAAATAACCAGACTGCCGCCGGAACCGGTACCGGTGTTACCTGCCAGCCAATATCACTTAAGGCGGCAAAATCCAGATCGGTAAATTCCTTTCGCGTACCGGTTGTAATGGATGGCGACATAGCCGCTTCCTGTGCAACACCATTAACCGTACTGCTTGTACCATCGGCAAAGTGCCCCAGGCTGGCATCCAGTGCAACACTGCCCACATTGGTTCCCACCAGATTACCGTTGGCATCAATCAGACTATCCCAGGAAGCTGCGGTACCCAGGCCTAATACATGCCCCAGTTCATGCAGGGCAACAGAGTAAAAATCATTGCCCTGAATATCCGCGGATGTTGTCAGATCCGTATCAAAATACCAGTTTGAAGTTGAATTAAAGCTAATAGCTCCACCCCATGGACCAAAGTCAGATGGGTTTGCATCCAGAGCACCTGATTGACCACGGGCCGCTACTGTGTCAAAAAAGGTCTGGGAAGTACCACTGGCCGAATAACCACCGGGGCCACCCAGCCCCAGGGTTGTGCCGCCCAGATCGCGGCCACCCACAAACACCACCATGGTATCACCGGCAACACTATAGGCAGACTGCGTCTCCGAGGCACCTGTTGCAGGGTCATTAAATTCTGCATTAAAAGTGTTACTGCCTGCCGATTCAATCGCCAACAAGTTATCAGATAAGCGAGAGCCTAAGGTGCTGGCCGCTGTTTGCAGCAAATCTTTACGCAGCTGGTCACTAAAAAAGCCGGATGTATCGTAGCTATAGTCCAGTACAATCTGAATGGCAGATGCAGAAAAACTGCTGGATAAAAGAATTGCGCCGCCCAAAGCAGCCGATAAGCCTGTCCGTATCATGTGGTTCCCCAATGTTGTGATAATCATTTTTTGCCGCATTATAAAGAAGGCTGTAAAACTTTAAAGTGAAATTTTTACTAAACACTCGCCAAAAACCCGGACTGTTAAATACATCAATTTTTATCCAGCACAATATAACGCCAGCTGATAAAGGCTCCCAGCAAAGCAGCGACAGCCGCCAGATTAAACACCATGGTGGCACCAAGCTGATCCCAGAACAGACCACTCATATAACTACCCAGCGCACCGCCTGCACCAAAGCTGACACTGGAATACAGGGCCTGACCCCTGCCCTGATAACGCCCTTTAAATAATTGATGGATCAGCTCAATAGCCACCGCATGGTACAATCCGAAACTGGCCGCATGTAATAACTGAGCGGCAATAATAATCCCGGCATTGTCAACAAAATGCCCAATTAGCAACCAGCGCAGGGAAGTGAGCAGCAATGCGGAAATTAATAAATGGCGTGCGCCAAATCTTGGCATTAGCCTCACCATCAGGAAAAATACCACTATCTCCGCCAGCACACCCAGCGCCCATAAAGCGCCGATACTGCCACTGCTGTAATGATGGTCTTTCAGGTAAATGGAATAAAAAGTGTAATAAGGGCCGTGGCTTAACTGGGCCAGAAAACAGACACTGAGCAATGCAATCACCACCGGCTGTTTGACCACTTCCAGCATGGAACCGTGCGAACTTTGATGAGCCTGGGCCTGAGCATCCGGCACCATAAAACTGCTCAAACTGATTAATAAAAAAATACTCAGCAATACAAAGGGTAAAATCGCCAGCGACTGCTGATCCAGCACCTGCCCCAGGCCCGCCACCGACAAAATAAAACCCAGAGACCCCCATAAGCGGATCACGCTGTATTTGTGGGTATCCTTGCCCAGATGATTTAAGGTAGTAGCTTCAAATTGCGGCAATGTGGCATTCCAGAAAAAACTGAACAGCATCATCACCAGTGCCAGCCACCAGAAAGTCAGCGCCCAGAAAATTCCGATAAAGCTGATGAGTGCGCACACGGAAGCCAGGCGGATAATCATCATGCCCCTGCCTGTATGATCGGCAATCCAGCTCCAGATATAAGGGGCGATAATTTTTGTGACCATAATAATGGCCATCAGCTCACCTATAGCCCGGCCATCAAATCCCAGGGATTGCAGATACAATCCCCAGTAAGGAACCAGCGCACCCAGAGAGGCAAAATAGAACAGATAAAAAGTGGACAGGCGCCAGTAAGGCAGCGGGGTTTTAGCCATTTAGAAAGGACAGCTTAGAGGTTTCATAACGGGGATCATCCTGGCGCCACTTGCTCATAACAAGCCGGCGTTTTTTATTCAGGCGCCTGGGCAGGAATGACCGGCGTATCACATTGCACATCACCACACTGAGCCCTGAAGCGCAGCATATGATCCATTAACACCAGCGCCAGCATGGCTTCCACAATCGGCGTGGCGCGAATCCCCACGCAGGGATCATGACGCCCGTGAGTCACCACTTCCATGGGCTCGCCATTTATATCCACGCTGCGCCCTGGCAAACGCATACTGGATGTGGGCTTGAATGCGGTATGCACCACAATATCCTGACCGGAGGTAATGCCTCCTAAAATACCGCCCGCATGATTGCTTAAAAAACCTTCAGGTGTGATTTCATCCCGAAATTCAGTGCCTTTGGCGGCCACACAATCAAAACCACCACCAATTTCCACGCCCTTGGCCGCATTAATGGTCATCATGGCATAGGAGATTTCCGCATCCATGCGATCAAAAATCGGCTCTCCCAGACCCGGCGGCACACCCGTGGCAATCACTGAAATTTTTGCCCCCACCGAATTACCCTCTTTACGCAGAGCATCCATATAATCTTCCATTTCAGCCACTTTATTTGCATCCGGGCAGAAAAAGGCATTTTTTTCCACCTGATCCCAGTCAAACTGCTCGATTTTAATTGGCCCAAGCTGAGACAGATAGCCGCGAATTTCAATACCGTACTGGTCTTTTAAATATTTTTTGGCGATAGCACCGGCCGCTACGCGCATGGCGGTTTCCCGGGCCGATGAACGACCGCCCCCCCGGTAATCCCGGAAGCCGTATTTTTGTGTATAGGTATAATCCGCATGACCGGGGCGGAAGGTGCTGGCAATATTGCCGTAATCCTTGGAACGCTGATCGATATTTTCAATCATCAGGCCAATGGGGGTGCCGGTGGTTTTACCTTCAAATACGCCGGAAAGAATTTTTACCTGATCCGGTTCACGGCGCTGGGTGGTGTGCCGCGAGGTACCCGGTTTACGACGATCCAGATCTTTTTGCAAATCCGCCTCGGAAATTTCCAGCCCCGGCGGGCAACCATCTACAATCCCCAGCAATGCCGGGCCGTGACTTTCACCAGCGGTGGTTAATGTAAATAATTTACCAATCGTATTACCAGACACAAGTATTCCCCAATTCAGATTCGCAGCAATAATAACATATCGATAACAGACTGACTGCCGAAGGATTTTAAAATAAGCTTGTCAATAAAAGCCTTATAAGGATATAGTTAGAAAAAAATAATAAAAACATAAAATATTTGTGTAGCCTGCATTTTTTTAAAAATGGACAACAGCTTGCTTAACAGGCCTGCCTGCTACACAGCATAAAAAAAATAATAAAAGATTATGGCCTATTCACCTATCACGGATATTTTAATCGTTGAGGATGACGAACTCAGCCGGGATTTAATGACCCGCCGTTTAGACTCGCCATCCTATAACTTACGTTATGCGGTAGATGGACAGCAGGCACTGGATCAGGTTGCCCTGCAAAAACCGGATTTAATTTTACTGGACATAATGCTGCCGGAAATTATGGGGCTACAGGTACTGCATACCTTGCGCCAGCAATACTCCATGGTTGAACTGCCTATTATTATGGTTACCGCCATCGATGAAGATCAACGCATTGTGCGAGCACTGGAAGTGGGCGCTAATGACTATATTACCAAGCCGGTTAATTTTCCCATTTTACATGCACGCATACAGACACAATTAAGTCTGAAACAACTCTCCACCATGAACACCGAATTTTTAAATACTGCCAGCCGCGACCTGCAAAAGCCCCTGGATGATATTTTACTTATTGCCAAACTGGCTCGTCATCAACTGGCCAGCACCGGCACCATCGA
>JALTRC010000664.1 GCA_026998145.1 Gammaproteobacteria bacterium | reverse complement strand
GCCATCATATCGATAAATAACAAAAATACGGATACAAACACCCTATGGCTGAGTTTGCCAAAGAAGTCGTTCCAGTTAATCTAGAAGATGAAATGCGCCAGTCCTATCTGGACTACGCCATGAGTGTCATTGTTGGCCGGGCATTGCCCGATGTGCGGGACGGTCTCAAGCCGGTTCACCGCCGTGTGCTTTATGCCATGAGCATTCTGGGCAATGACTGGAACAAGCCCTATAAAAAATCCGCCCGCGTAGTGGGTGATGTTATCGGTAAATACCACCCCCACGGCGATACCGCTGTTTATGACACCATTGTGCGTATGGCGCAGCCCTTTTCCATGCGTTATATGCTGGTGGATGGTCAGGGTAACTTTGGTTCGGTGGATGGTGATGCCCCTGCCGCCATGCGTTATACGGAAGTGCGCATGGCACGCATTGCCCATGAAATGCTGGCGGATCTGGATAAGGAAACCGTTGATTTTGATCCTAACTACGATGGCACCGAGCATGAACCATCCGTATTCCCCACCAAGGTTCCCAGTTTGCTGGTCAATGGCTCCTCCGGCATTGCCGTGGGCATGGCCACCAATATCCCCCCCCATAACCTCAGTGAAATTCTCAATGGCTGTATTGCGCTGATCGATAACCCGGATATTTCCATTGAACAGCTGATGGATCATATTCCGGCGCCGGATCTGCCAACCGCCGCCACCATCAATGGTTTAAAAGGCATTCGAGAGGCTTACCGCACCGGCCGCGGCCGTATGTATATGCGCGCCAAGGCCAGTATTGAAACGGCCGATAACGGCAAGCAGAGCATTGTGGTGCATGAGCTGCCGTATCAGGTAAACAAGGCCCGCCTGATTGAGCGCATTGCTGAGCTGGTAAAAGACAAGAAAATTGACGGCATTACCGAGATTCGTGATGAGTCGGATAAAGACGGTATGCGCATGGTGGTGGATATTCGCCGCGGTGAAGTGGCTGAGGTGATTTTAAATAACCTGTATATGCAAACCGCCATGCAAACCGTATTCGGCATCAATATGGTGGCGCTGGTGGATGGCCAGCCCCGTTTGCTAAATCTCAAGCAGATCCTCGATGCCTTTGTGCGTCATCGCCGTGAAGTGGTGACCCGCCGCACCATTTATGATTTACGCAAGGCTCGCGCCCGCGCCCATATTCTGGAAGGTCTGGCCATTGCGCTGGCCAATATCGATGAAGTCATTGAGCTGATTAAAAAATCCACCAATCCGGCGGAAGCCAAGGCCCAGTTGCTGGCCCGTGGCTGGCAGCCGGGCATGGTGCTCAGTATGCTGGGGGCAGCCGGTGCTGAGGCCTCGCGGCCGGAAGATCTGGAGGCCGGGTTGGGTCTGGTGGGGGATGAGTATCGTCTTTCCGAGGTTCAGGCTCAGGCGATTCTGGATTTGCGTCTGCACCGTTTAACCGGTCTTGAGCAAGATAAGATAATAAATGAATTCAAAGAGTTACTGGATGTTGTTAAAGAGCTTATTCACATACTGACCAGCCCGGACCGGCTGCTTGAAGTGATCCGTGAAGAGCTGCTGGAGATTCGTGAACAGTTCGGGGATGAGCGTCGCAGCGAGATTCTGGAATCCAGACTGGATCTAACCCTGGAAGATTTAATCACCGAAGAAGATGTACTGGTGACCTTCTCCCATCAGGGCTATGCCAAGTCCCAGCCATTGTCCGAATACACCACCCAGCGTCGTGGAGGCCGGGGCAAGTCGGCTACCCGCATGAAAGATGAAGATTTTATCGACAAGCTGTTTGTGGCCAATACTCACGACACTTTGCTGTGCTTCTCCAGCAAGGGCAAGGCCTACTGGATCAAGGTATATGAAATGCCCCAGGCTTCCCGTGGTTCCCGGGGCAAGCCGCTGGTGAATCTGTTGCCGCTGGACAAGGACGAGCGCATTAATGCGGTGCTGCCGATCCGTGAATATGACGATGAGCATTATGTGTTTATGGCCACCAGCTCCGGCACTGTGAAGAAAACCGTATTGTCCAGCTTCTCCAATCAGCGGGCCGGCGGCATTATTGCGGTAGACCTGCGGGGTGACGACACCCTGGTGGATGTACAGCTCACCGATGG
>JALTRC010000663.1 GCA_026998145.1 Gammaproteobacteria bacterium | reverse complement strand
TTTGATAAAATGCTGCCTTCCGGTAATGGCATAGTCGCGCAAAGCCTGATTAAATTATATCGTCGTACTGGTAATGAGGATTACCTGAATAAAGCAGAGCGTATTCTGGCAGTGTTTGCAGAACAGGTGGCAGAGGTGCCCAGTGCTTATGCCAGTTTATTGATTGCCTCCCAGCAATTGCGTGAGGGATCATATGAGTTGCCAGCTTATGGGGCTCATGGCCATCTTCGTATTGATGCCTATATACGTCAGCTTACATCTCAGAAACATGAGTTGATGGTCAATATAAAATTTGATGACTTGTGGCATATAAATTCCCATACGCCTGATGATAAACAATTGATCCCGACTTCTATACAATTGAAGAAAACGCCTCTCTGGCAGTTGGCTAAGGTTAATTATCCGCCCGATGAAAAAATTCGCCTCGGCTTTAGTCGCCAGCCACTGGCTCTTTATCAACATGAGATTAATATTTCAGCAGACCTGATAAAATTCTCGGGCCAGTTATCAGCGGTAGTGGATTTACGCTATCAGGCCTGTAATGATGAAATATGTCTACCACCTGAAAAAAATGTACTGTATCCCCGCTTAGTTGTGAAAAATCAATAAACGGCGTAAGGAAAAAAGTTATATTTGCCCAATGCCTTAATATTTACTGGAGATGCGAGTGGAACAGCAAGAGCAGATTGAACAGCTGGTATTAACCTGTATTGATACAGCCAGAGCCATGCTAAAAGAGTATGAACTGGTAGTGCCTTTTGGTATCAGGGGGTTTAGTGATTCCGAAGACCTGAAAATGAACTGCCCATCCGAACTTGATGAAAATAGCGACTGGAATGAGCAGATCATAAAAGTTGTCAATGAATTAAAACAGTTCTTAAAAGATGAAAATGTTTCGATTTGCGCACTGGTAACCAGTTTGCAGTCTGGTGATGAACTTGCAATAGGCTTACAGATTGAGACAGAGCTTTCGTCAGCGCTCTTTATTTATCCTTATAGAAAAGAAAATGAGGAATGGGTAATAGATGAACCGGTTAAGACAGATCAGTTATTACCTTCTGTTTATGCGGATAATGCGGACTAATGGCTGGAATAGATTTAGCCCAGACAGGTTACGAAAACTATTATCAGATGTTATCTGATAATATCCGTATGAATGCATATCGTGAAGCTATTTTTAAATCAGTAAAAGCCGGTGATGTGGTTGTTGATTTAGGAGCAGGAACAGGCCTACTGGGTATATGGGCGATACAGGCAGGTGCTTCTAAAGTTTATGCTATTGAAAAAACGGATGCGATTCATCTGGCAAAAGAAATTGCACGGGCTAATAATTGTCTGAATAAAATAGAATTTATTAATAAAAATTCGATGGAAGTGGAATTGCCTGAGCGTGCTAATGTGCTGGTTTCAGAAACATTAGGTAGTTTTGGAATTGATGAAAACACCATTCAGTTTACCGCTGATGCCAGAGAACGTTTTTTACGTGATGACGGTGTTGTAATACCATCCTCTATCGAGTTATTTGTTGCGCCCGTGGATGATGCACGGGCTTATAATAAAATTGATTTCTGGCGGCATATTCCTGATATAGATTTTTCACCGGCATTTGAATTGTTTTCAAAGAAAATTATGGTCGAATCCATATCACCTGAATCTTTATTATCAGCGCCGGTTGCTATTGGTAAAATTGATTTTACCCAGGCCATGGATGAGGTTTTTCAGGCAAGAGTGTATATGCAAATGCATAAAGCGGGAAATTTGCATGGGGTTGCAGCCTGGTTTTGTGTGAATTTATATAATGATATTCAGATCAATACCTCACCTGATAATCCTTTAACTCACTGGAGGCAGGCTTTTTTTCCATTTGAAAACCCTATTGAGGTTATTAATAAGGATGTACTGGACTGGATGGTAGCGGTGGGGGCGAAAGAAGAAAATAGTGATGATACGCAAATCCACTATGAATATCGCTGTACACAATTAAAAAATGAACAACGGCCAGTGTCGGATGGCCATATTGGCCGTAACGAAAAATGCCCTTGTGGCAGTGGCAGAAAATATAAAAAGTGCTGTATGCGGTGATCGTATAAGCTATTGAATTAACTATATT
>JALTRC010000662.1 GCA_026998145.1 Gammaproteobacteria bacterium | reverse complement strand
ATGAACATGGTCTGGCCCGCTATGATGGCAGCCCTTTGTATGAGCATGAAGATCCCCGCAAGGGTGAACACCGGGACTGGGGCACGCTGATTTATAACTATGGCCGCAATGAAGTGAAAAACTTTCTGCTTTCCAGCGCGGTATTCTGGTTGCAGGAATTTCATCTGGATGGTTTAAGAGTCGATGCGGTGGCCTCCATGTTATATCTGGATTATTCGCGGGATGAAGGGGACTGGATTCCCAACCAGCACGGGGGCAATGAAAATATTGAAGCCATAGAATTTTTGCGCGAATTAAATACCGTGACCCATGCAGAGTTTCCCGGCACCACCATTATGGCCGAAGAATCTACTGCCTGGCCCCAGGTCACCCGGCCCACCGATATTGGCGGCCTGGGTTTTAGCATGAAATGGAATATGGGATGGATGCACGACACCTTGAACTACTTTGCCAATGATCCGGTGTATCGTCATTATCATCACGACCAGCTGACTTTTGGGCTGCTGTATTTATTTACCGAAAACTTTATTCTGCCCTTCTCCCACGATGAAGTAGTACATGGCAAAAGCGCCATGCTCAATAAAATGCCCGGTGATGAATGGCAGCGCTTTGCCAACCTGCGCCTGCTATATACCTATATGTTCACCTACCCCGGAAAAAAATTATTATTTATGGGCTGTGAATTTGCCCAGGGAGATGAATGGAATCATGACCGGGCACTGGACTGGTATGTTCTACAATACCCTCTGCATACTGGTGTAAAAAAACTGGTTACAGATTTAAACCGCCTCTATACAGAACAGGGCGCCCTGTATCAATATGATTTTGATGCAGCAGGTTTTGAATGGATTGATTGCCATGACACAGATCAGTCCGTACTGTCATACTTACGAAAAAGTGACACTGAATCGATTATCGTAGTGCTGAATTTCACCCCGGTTATCCGGGATCATTATCGTATCGGTGTACCCGAGGCCGGGGAATATGAAGTGCTATTAAATTCCGATTCCACATTTTACGCTGGCAGTAATGCGGGCACAGGGCAAACCATTACAACAGAAGCCGTTGCCTGGATGAATCGTCCTGTTTCCATACAGCTAAGCCTGCCGCCACTTGCCGGCCTGGTTCTTAAGAAAAAAGCATGAATCATATTTTATATATCAGCAGCGAAGCCTTTCCTTTAATCAAAACCGGCGGTCTGGCCGATGTTGCCGGCAGCCTGCCCGTGGCCCTGTTAAAACAGTCTCAGGATGTGCGCCTGCTATTACCCGCCTACCCGCAGGTGCTGGGAAAAATAAAAAAAGCGAAAATCATTGCCAGCAGTCATTATTACAATCTGGCGGTTAATATTATTGAAACCAAACTGCCCGGCAGCCAGCTTAAAACCTGGCTGGTGGATTGCCCGGCCGCCTTTAATCGACCCGGCGGCCCCTACAGTGATGAACATGGCCAGGCCTGGCCCGACAATGCCCTACGCTTTACGATTTTCTGCCACGCGGCAGTAGATATTGCACTGGATCATTTCAAGCTGGGCTGGGCACCGGATATTGTCCATTGTAACGACTGGCAAACGGCACTGGTGCCTGCATTATTGAGCCTGAGAAAGAAAAAACCGGCCAGTATTTTCACCATTCACAATCTGGCCTATCAGGGTATTTTTGATCAGCAGACTTTTTACGATCTACACCTGCCGAGCGAACTCTGGCATATGCATGGGGTAGAATTTTACGGGCGCTTTTCTTTTATTAAAGGGGCGCTGGCTTATGCGGATAAAATCAATGCGGTCAGCCCCACCTATGCCCGTGAAATATTAAAACCGGAAAATGCTTATGGGCTTGAAGGTTTATTGCAACATCGCCAGAAAGATATTGTCGGCATTTTAAATGGTATAGATGATAAATACTGGAATCCGGGCAGCGATGATTTTCTGGCACAAAAATATAATCGGCGTTCACTGGCTAAAAAAGTCATCAATAAAACTGCTCTGCAAAAAGAACTAAGCCTGCCTGTTGATGCGTCTATTCCTGTAATGGGTATGATTAGCCGTCTGGTTGAACAAAAGGGGCTGGATATTATTTTACAAAGTCTGCCCAGCCTGCTGGAGAAAGAAA
>JALTRC010000661.1 GCA_026998145.1 Gammaproteobacteria bacterium | reverse complement strand
TTTTTATGGTGTGTGCTTGATGTGTAGAAGCGCCATTTATTTTAGAAAAAAATCGGAATAATTTACAGTTTTATGTAAGGGTGGTTTTTATGAGGGTGGATGTATCGTTTGAGGCTGGCATTGGGCAATAAAAAGCCCAACCATCCCTGGTTGGGCTAGTCACCATCCTTGGCGATATTTACAACTTCCTTTTGCTTAGGAGAGAAATTACTTCCTCTGTTGGTGCATCCTGCGCCAACGGTTAATAGTATGCCTATACCTGGGTGTTGTGTATAGGGGATATATTCGGAAAATCGTGTAGGAATATCCTTACAGCTTATTTGGCCAGGTGCATGGATTGATGGGGGATATTGGCATCCAGGAATTCATTGCCATATTCTGTAAAGTTAAAATGTTTATAGAATGGTATGGAGCTTGTCTGAGCATGCAGGTAAATATTGGGGTAGCCCTGTTGTTTGGCGTATTCGATTAGGACTTTTATGATTTCTGTGCCTATGCCTTGGTGGCGGTATTCTTTGAGTACCGCCATACGACCGATTTGTCCATCGGGTTTTATGCGGCCAGTGGCGACAGGTTGCTGGTGATGATTGAGAACCAGTATATGCAGCGAGCTTTTGTCGTATTCATCCCATTCCAGTTTTTCGGGGACTTTTTGTTCTTCTATGAATACTTTTCGTCTAATCTGGCTGAGTGCTTCCCGGTTTTCCTGCCAGTTTGTTTTTATGAGTTGATAATTTTTCATTGTTCTGGATTCTCAGTAAAAGTATTCGGGGTAGCTCCCCTCTTTAGAAAAGAGGGGTTGGGGGAGATTTGAAATTGCCCCAGTTAAAACAGGGTATTGATAGAAGATTCAAATCTGGTAGTTTTTAAATCCCCCTCATTCCCCCTTTATCAAAGGGGGAGGCTTTTAAAATAATCTCGGGTAAATGAGATGGTAAATATTATAATAATTACTCGTTATCAATTAACTGGCTGTGATTGTATAGCTGGAGTAATAAAGACTGCTCATCGTCACTGGCGATAGAAAGCAGTTTGTCTAAATCAAGCTGCCTGTTCTGGCAGAGCGCTTCGGCAAATGCCGGGCTTACATTGTAATCCTCACCATCAATAAAAAGCATGCAGTTTTCTTTTTGCCGATAAAAAGCAAAACGGCTGGCTGGGTTTCGGATGAGCTGATTATGTTGATTTTTTAATGTTTCAATATCTGTTAAGGGTTCTATATCCAGCTCTGGAATATCGGCTTTGGTGTCGCTGTTAAAGCGGCCAAACCAGCGGGGAAGCTCAGGATGGTTTGGGTTTAGAAATTCACTGAATACATGGCGAATATGTTGCAGTATATTGTCACTGATTTCATTGGGGTGTTGCTGTGGGCTGAGTTCTGGATCCTGGTAAGTGAAGTTGATGGGGAGCTTGTGGGTTATATGCTCCATAAAGTCATTTAGCATTTCACTGTAGGTGCTGGCGCGAAAGCCAATGGAGAAACTTAAGCAGTCATCGGTGGCAACCCCGTAGTGTGAAACGCCGGGTGGGATATAAATAATATCGCCCGGTTCCAGCAGCCATTCTTCTTCAGCGGTGAAGTCTTTTTGAATGCGTAGATTGGTATCTGCTACCTGGTTGTCTTCGGCAATTTCCCGGGTGCTGATTTGCCAGCGTCTATGACCCTGTGCCTGTAGTATAAACACATCGTATTGATCAAAATGGGGGCCGACCGAGCCGCCTTCCGGGGCATAGCTGATCATTAAATCATCGATACGCCATTCGGGAATAAAGCGGAAGGCATCGACAATCCAGGCCAGTTCTGGAATATGTTTTTCCACATCATTGACCAGCAGGGTCCAGTGAGTTTTGGGCATGGATGCAAAAATGCTTTCATCCATGGGGCCGTAGATTGCCTGCCAGGGATGTTCACCGGCTTTCTCGATAACGATACGTGAGTTGACGTTTTCTTCGCAGGACAAGCCGGCCAGATCATTGGCATCGATGGGGGATTGAAAATTTTTAAAGCCCTGTTTGATGACCAGCGTTTTTTTTTGCCAGTAGTTTTCCAGGAAATCTTCAACGGTGATCTGTCCGAGTGGGGTGCTTGGTATTGGCATGTTCTGGGCTTTTGTGTGGCTGATGGTTTTGGGGGGGATTATATGCTGTTTTGGTGGATCCGCTGCGCTTGATCCACCCTACGTTGAGTGGCCGGGTGGATTTGTTGCGTTTGATTCACCCAACAGTTTATTATTTCTTAGATATTTTTTGCCTGCTTGTCTGCATTGCCGATGTAGTTCATGGGCGTCATGTTAATGAGCAGGTCTTTGCCTTCCTGGGGCATATCTAAATTATTGACAAAATCCTGCATGACTTTTTGATCAACGGATTTGCCGCGGGTCAGTTCCTTTAATTTTTCATAGGGCTTTTCAATGCCGTATTTGCGCATCACCGTTTGAATCGGTTCGGCCAGCACTTCCCAGTTATTATCCAGATCATCATTCAGCGCCTGTGCATTCATATCCAGTTTGCCCAGACCGCGCATGGCAGATTGATAGGCAATGGATGAGTGGGCAAAGCCAACACCTAATGTGCGCAATACGGTTGAGTCGGTGAGGTCACGCTGCCATCGTGAAATGGGCAGCTTTAAGGTGAGATGCCCGAACAGTGCATTGGCAATGCCCAGGTTGCCTTCGGCATTTTCAAAATCAATGGGGTTGACCTTATGGGGCATGGTGGAGGAACCGATTTCACCGGCAACGGTTTTCTGCTTGAAGAAACCGTTGGAAATATAGCCCCAGATGTCGCGGCTGATATCAATCAGGATGGTGTTGTAACGGCTGATGGCGTCAAACAGTTCGGCCATATAATCATGGGGTTCGATTTGAATGGTGTAGGGATTGTAGGTGATCCCCAGCGATTCAATAAATTGCTGTGCGAAATTTTGCCAGTCGATGTCAGGATAAGCTGACAGATGAGCATTGTAATTTCCTACAGCGCCGTTGATTTTTCCCATGATGGTAACAGCGGCTACCTGCTCCCGTTGACGCTGCAATCGGTAAACCACATTGGCAAATTCCTTACCCACTGTAGTCGGTGATGCGGGTTGACCGTGGGTGCGGCTGAGCATGGGCTGATCCGCATAGGCATGGGCCAGCTCGCGCATTTTCTCGATCACCTGATCCATTTGCGGCAGCAATACATTGTTGCGGCCAGCGGTGAGCATCAGGGCATGGGACAGGTTATTGATATCTTCCGAGGTGCAGGCAAAATGAATAAACTCGGATACCGCTTCCAGCTCGCTGTTACCGGCAATCTTTTCTTTTAAATAATATTCCACCGCTTTGACATCGTGATTGGTGGTGCGCTCGATATCCTTGATGCGCTGGGCATCATCCAGCCCGAACTGATCCACAATATTATTCAGCAGCTGACTGGCGGCATCGCTGAAGGCGGGGACTTCCGGGATGGCGTCAAAATTGGCCAGCGCCTGTAACCATCTGACTTCCACCAGCACCCGGTGACGGATCAGGCCGTATTCACTAAAAATATCCTGGTATTCGGTGGTTTTGCTGCCGTAGCGGCCATCAACGGGGGAGATTGCGGTCAGTTCAGTTAATTGCATAGGATTGCGTCTTTAAGGTTAAATCAGGTTAGAATTAGACGCGACATTATACAGACTCAACACATTATATATAAGGTGCCAGAATGACGGATTACCGGATCGAAAAAGACAGCATGGGCGAATTACAGGTGCCGGCGGACGCCCTCTACGGGGCGCAAACCCAGCGGGCTGTGGAGAATTTCCCGGTGAGTGATTTGCGCATGCCACGGGCCATGATCCGGGCGCTGGGGCTGATCAAGGCGGCCTGTGCACAGGTGAATCGGGATTATGGGGATATGGATGAGGCTGTGGCCGAGAGCATTATGGCCACCGCCAAACGCCTGTCTGAGGGGGAATTTGATAATCATTTTCCCATCGATATTTTTCAGACAGGTTCCGGCACCAGCAGCAATATGAATACCAATGAGGTGATTGCCCATGTGGCCTCCCAGATGGCTGGCATTAAGGTACACCCCAATGATCATGTGAATATGGGGCAAAGTTCCAATGATGTGATTCCCACGGCGATTTCCGTGAGTGCGACGCTGGAGGTCAGCGAACAGCTTATCCCGGCCATGAGCCACTTGCAGCAGGTGATCGATCAGCGGGCGGCAGAGCTGGATGATATTGTGCTCACTGGCCGCACCCACTTAATGGACGCCATGCCCGTGCGCCTGTCCCAGGAGCTGAGTGGCTGGTCGGCGCAGATCAAACTGGGTATTGAGCGGTTGCAATCGGCCCTGCCCCGTATCAGCTCTCTGGTGCAGGGAGGCACGGCAGTCGGCACCGGCATTAACGCCCGTGAAGATTTTGGTGAGCGGGTGGCCGAGGTGTTGAGCAATACCACCGGCGTGAGTTTTAGCTCCAATCCAAATAAATTTGAGGGCTTGAGCGCACAGGATGCTTCGGTGGAGCTGAGCGGCCAGCTTAAAACCATTGCTGTCAGCCTGATGAAAATTTCTAATGATCTGCGCTGGATGAATTCCGGGCCGCTGGCGGGTATCGGCGAAATTGCCCTGCCATCCCTGCAACCGGGCAGCAGTATTATGCCGGGCAAGGTAAACCCGGTGATTCCCGAATCCATGACCATGATTTGTGCTCAGGTTATGGGCAATGATGCCGCTATTACCATCGGTGGGCAGTCGGGAAATTTTCAGCTCAATGTGATGCTGCCGATGATTGCCTATAACTTGCTGCAAAGCATCGAGATTCTTGCCAATGGCTGCCGTATGCTGGCCGATAAAGCCATTGCCGGCTTTACGGTAAATGAGGAAAACATCAAGGCTGCCCTGGATCGTAATCCGATTCTGGTTACCGCATTAAATTCGGTGATTGGTTATGATCTGGGCGCCAGAATTGCCAAGACCGCCTATGCACAGGGGCGTTCTGTCATGGATGTGGCAGAAGAGCTGACAGATCTTTCCCGTGATGAGCTGGAACGTCTGTTAAATCCTTATGCATTAACCCAGGGCGGTATTCAAAAATAATGAATGGCTTGAAAAATGTTTTAGCAACCATTGGTATTATCAGTTTGCTTGGCATGGCTGTTGCGATTCATAAAGCAATCCCTTTGTGGGAAAAGTTAAATGAATTTCATCCCCAGGCTAAACAACTTTATCCCCGTTTGTTTCATGAGATTCTGGATGCAGAATCGGCTATCGAAGCCATGTCATTAAAAATCCCGGTGAATGAAGGCTTAAGTGCGGAAGATGTGGATCAGTCCATTAAAACCATTGCCAATGAGCTGAATATCAAAAATGTGGGTGAACTGCCTTTATATAAAGAAGTGGAGGCGGTAACTGGCGCACCGTTTCGTTATATGAAAATTTATTTATTGTGTGATGCCATGACCGCCGCCAGCATGATGAATTACAGCGATGCCTTTTCAAGTTACCTGCCTTGCCGAGTTACCTTGCTGGAAGATCAGCATGGTCAGCTGTGGATATACACCATGAATATGGACATTATGATTTATGGCGGCCGCCGCATGCCGCCTGCACTGGAAGCAGAGGCGCTAAAAATTCGTAATACCATTTTAGAATTAATGAATCGTGCTGCCGATGGCGATTTCTAAAAAGCTGTAACTGCACTGCACAGGCAGGGGATAGAACTATGGATAATATGCTGGCCAAAATTTCATTGTTAAATGAAATTGGCGTTGCCCTGTCTTCTGAAAAAGATAATCAGCGTTTGCTGGAACTTATTCTTAACGGTGCTAAACAACTGACCCATGCAGATGGGGGTAGCCTTTATACAGTTAATGAAAATAATGAACTGGTCTTTGAAATTGTTACGACTGACTCATTGAATATTTATATGGGTGGTAGTAGTGATAAAAAAATTCAGTTTGAACCCCTGCCTTTGTATATTGATGGCAAGCCAAACGATTCCATGGTTGTCACCCAGGCGGTACTCACAGAGCAAACTATTAATATCGCCGATGCTTATCATGTAGAAGGTTATGATTTTAGTGGTACCCGTCGCTTTGATAAAAAAACCGGTTATCGCACCACCTCTATTTTAACCATCCCCATGAAAAATCATAAGGCTGAAATTATTGGTGTATTGCAGCTGATAAATGCTCTGGATGAAAAAACCGCTAAAGTTATTCCCTTTGCCAGAGAAGATCAGCAGCTGGCTGAATCACTGGCATCCCAGGCCGCCGTTACCTTAACCAATAAACGCTTAATCGATGAGCAAAAGGCCCTGTTCGAAGCCTTTATTAAATTAATCGCAACCGCTATTGATGAAAAGTCCCCTTATACGGGCGGCCATTGTAAGCGCCTGCCTGAACTGACGATGATGATTGCCGATGCCTGCGATAAAGAAAGCGATGGAGCGCTGGCTGAGTTTTCCATGGAGGAAAAAGATCGTTACGAACTCATGATTGCCGGCTGGTTGCATGATTGTGGCAAGGTGACCACACCGGAATATGTGATTGATAAAGCCACCAAATTACAGACCATTTATGATCGTATTCACACGGTCGATGCCCGTTTTGAAATATTAAAACGGGACGCGGAAATCACCTGCCTTAAGCAGCAGCTTGAT
>JALTRC010000660.1 GCA_026998145.1 Gammaproteobacteria bacterium | reverse complement strand
ACAGGGCTATGCACCGCAACGTCCTTATCAAAATGTGGGCAGCCTAAAATCCTATTATCAGCTTATTGATGAAAACAAACTTCCCATCGCATCGATCGATATATTAAATCCTGAACTGGAATTATGCCGGGAGCTCACCAGCAAGTTGCGCTTTACATTTGTCAGTGTGGCTGACATGAAGTATAAATATGGCGTTGATGTCAGCATGGTATTTGAACACCTGATTGAATCCCTTGAGGAGCTGGGCTATATCAGTCACCAGAACGGCATTATCAGAATGACGCCAAAAGCCGCTTATTATAATAATATTATCCCCATGTTATTTGCACCGGATTCATTCAAACAACAGCTGCTCGGCCTTCCCGAAGAGTATCTCGAAAGTTTTCCTGTTCCCTATATTATGACGCAGCTGGGCCGCGCTCAAAGTTGTGCATTTAATATGGAGAGTTCACAACGCCATGCACACACAGATAGACGTGTTTTATGGAACCGACGACAGAAGTCCATGTCTGCCCCGGCAAACCGCAGACAGAGCCAGGGGCGTCGCAGCAGCGATAATCTAATGCACTGGTCTGCAATCAGCTAAACAGCCTGTTGAATCCTCTGTAAGCCTCCAGTGACTGGGGCCGGGGCGGCCATCCACTACATTATTGTATGTAGTGGAGAAGCACAGCGTATTTCTCTATATAATGTAAAGGAATTTTATAGAGACAATACAACGCTTCACTACTAAAGCCATGCCCCCTATACATGCATTTCTACTCACCCGACAGTACCGGGATTCCCCATCGGGCATTGAATTAACTTTCTGGCTAAGCAGTGATCAGGGACCGATTAAGATCAGCATAGATAAACAGACAGCTGTCATGTTTATTCACCAGTCTGATATGGAAAAAGCCGGAAAAATTCTTGCCAATATCAGCAATATTGAATTTCGAAAACTGTCCTTAAAAACCTTTAAAAACATTCCCGTTGCCGCCATCTATTTTAAATCCCAGTACACATTTTATAATGCAAGGGATCGCCTGGCACAGGCTTCCATCCCCTGCTTTGAAACCGACATTCGCCCAACAGAACGCTTTCTTACTGAGCGGTTTATTACAGCCGATGTGAGTATTCTGGCGAGCGATAATAGCCATTACTTCAATAACCCTCAGCTTAAGCCATGCAATTATCAGCCGGATTTAAAACTGCTATCCATCGACATTGAAACGGATTATCAAACTAACGCTTTATTTTCCATATCGCTCTATAACACGCAACATTCAATTACCCTGATGATGGCACAGGAGAATTCCAAAGATTGCAAAAATAATATTGAATACTTTGCCCACAGCGGCGATTTACTCAGGCATTTTTTACACTGGATTCATAAAATTAACCCGGATATTTTAATTGGCTGGAATCTAGTCAATTTTGATTTTCGTTTTTTACAGAAAAAATTTGAAGAGCATAAAATTTCTTTCACCATCGGGCGTGACAATGCAGTCGCTATCTGGCGCAAGGCACACACTGAAACAGAACATTATTTTCTGTTAATTCCCGGCCGCATTGTACTCGATGGCATAGATACACTTAAAAGTGCCACCTATCATTTCGACAGCTTCTCCCTTGAATCTGTTAGCCAGAAATTATTAAATCGTGGAAAATTAATCAAAAATAATAATACACAGGACCCTTTACACAAAGCCAGGGAAATACAGCAGTTATTCAAAAACAATAAAACACAACTGGCTGCCTACAACCTGGAGGACTGTAAACTGGTATGGGATATTTTTGAACAGGCAGAGCTGATTCACTTTGCCATTGAACGGGCAAGACTGACAGGACTGGAAATGGATCGTGTAGGGGGCTCTGTCGCCGCTTTTGATAATCTATATCTGCCCAGACTACACAGAAAAGGCTATATAGCACCCAATATAGGCGACCATACCGGCGACACATCAGCCCCCGGCGGCTATGTTATGGATTCAAAACCCGGCCTGCATAACAGCGTACTGGTGCTGGATTATAAAAGCCTGTACCCCAGCATTATACTCACCTTCCATATAGACCCCTATGCTCGAATAATGGCCAAAACACAACCAGAGCATCAAACCATTCCCGGATTCAATGGAGCTCGATTTTCCAAAACTGACTATATTCTACCGGATATCATCAGGGAACTATGGTCAGCAAGAGACAGAGCCAAACAGGAAAAAAACATGGCCCTGTCACAGGCCATAAAAATTATTATGAATTCATTTTACGGGGTACTGGGAACCCCCGGCTGCCGCATTCACGATAGCCGACTGACCAGCTCTATCACCTTGCGTGGTCATGAAATTATGCAAACAACCGCAAGACTGATTGAAGAACAGGGCTATGATGTGATTTACGGAGATACTGACTCTATTTTTGTTTCATTAAATTCACAGAAAACCAGCCAACAGGCCGACATCATCGGTAACCAGCTTATCAGGCATATCAATCAGTATTGGGAACAACACATACAGAGCAGCTACGGGGTGCCTTCTTTTCTGGAAATGGAATATGAAACTCACTATAAACGCTTCTTTATGCCGACCATCCGCGGCTCGGAGAAAGGCAGTAAAAAACGTTATGCGGGCCTGAAAACAACGGCCAATAAAACTCACATTGTATTTAAAGGACTGGAATCCGTGCGTTCTGACTGGACATTACTGGCCCGGGAATTTCAGCAAAAACTGTATGAAAAAATTTTTAATGACGAACCCTATCAGGACTATATTCAACAAACCGTAAGCGCCCTGCAACAGGGTAAATATGATAATAAATTAGTCTATCGAAAACGACTCAGACAAAAGCTCAACAATTATAATAAAAACATTCCACCCCACGCGCGGGCCGCTATTAAGGCGGAACATTATTTTAAGGAACATCATCAACCCAGCCGTTATCAAACACCCGGCTGGATTGAATATGTTATGACACTAAGTGGCCCGGAAACACTGGAATGCCAGACTTCAAGACTCGATTATCAACATTATATCGACAAGCAGCTAACACCAATCGCCGACACGATATTGAGTGTAATGAACAGTTCCATGGAAAAAATCTGCCAGAAACAGTACAACTTATTTAATTAAGGAGGCTCTGATTAATTCTTAAATAAAACAGTTTACGTCTAAAATACCGTGGATTCGCAACACAGTAAAATTTACAGCCTCGTTTCATAAGCTCTCATGTCATTCCTGCGCAAGCATGAATCTGAATGCATTATAAGACAGGACTCTGGATTTCCGCCTACGTGGGAATGACAAAAACAAGACCGTTGCCTGACCGCTCTTACAACTTATGACTTACGAGTAAACACCCAGGTTTTATCATCTGACATCTTGCCATTAAAACCATAACCATCCACATCAAACTGCTGAAGATCATCCACATTATCTATCCGGTTCTGAATAATAAAGCGACTCATCAATCCCCGCGCCTTTTTGGCATAAACGCCTATCATTTTATACTGGCCGTTTTTATATTCCTTAAATGCCGGTGTAATAATCTCACCCTGTAAAGCTGCCGGTTTTACCGCTTTAAAGTATTCATTGGAAGCCAGATTAATCAGCGTAGATGATTTAATTTTTTTGAGCTGCTGGTTCAGACCCTCGGTAATTTTTGTTCCCCAGAACTCATACAAATTCTTGCCCCGGGGATTATCAATTCGAGTGCCCATTTCCAGCCGGTAAGGCTGCATTAAATCCAGTGGCCGCAATAAACCATATAAACCTGACAACATACGCAGATGAGACTGGGCATATTTTAAATCAGCAACCGATAATGACTCTGCATCCAGGCCCGTATAAACATCCCCTTTAAAAGCCAGAATCGCCTGCTTGGCATTATCGAATGAAAAATCTTTACTCCATGATTCATAACGCTCAAAATTCAGCTCAGCAATTTTGCTACTGACTTTCATTAATTCGGCAATATCCAGAGCCGATAACTGCCGCAAACGATCAATCAATTCTTGTGAATCATCCAGATAAGCTGGCAAAGTAAAACTTTTTGTTTTGGGTGGAGTCGCATAATCCAGAGTCTTGGCAGGGGAAATAACAATTAGCATAATGACGCTTCTATACAAAAAGAAAGCATTATAACAAAGCAATCTGTAGAAAATAGACACAAAAAAGCCGGGATAAACCCGGCTTTCGTAACCCTATAAATCTAATGACTTAAGCGGCTTTTTTACGTCGTGCAACGCCAGCCAGACCCAGAAGACCTGAACCGAATAACCATACAGCAGCCGGTACAGGTACAGCGGTCAGCTCCAGTCCGAAATCACCAGCAGCAGAGCCAGAACCCAGATTAATATTCTGGCCATCTGCATCTGAAATGGCCTCAACAATCAGCCGATAATTTCCTGCCGCCAAAGTTCCGGTTTCCCAGGCACTGTAGAAACCATTGACAATATTGTTACTGAAAACAATGCTATTGGTATCCCAGCTACTCAGTTCATAATAAACATTTGCATTACCATCGGCTTCCATCCATTCACTAAAGAATGAAAAGGAATATGCGCTATCCAGATTGAAATCAATATCAATAACCGCATCCCCATAAGCATAGGCATCCTGATTAGCGGGGTCCGTTGTACCAGCAAGTGCATAAGAATCAGCAAACCCATAGATACTTGTTATGCCACCATAAGTGGAAATATTACCGATATCAACATTTGCCTCGGACTCTGCATTGGCATACTCGGGCGCTTCAACTGTTCCACCAATTGCCTCAACAGACTGATAATCACCACCACCTGCAGGGAAGCCCGCCAAATCCACCGCACCGGGCAAATACTGAGCGGAATCACCTGAATTATAATCACCTGCATATCCAGCAATATCATAATAGGAGTAATTAGTGAAAGTCACCGCTGCCTGAGACTGAACACTTAGTGCACCCAACACAATACCTGCGATAGCCGTAAGATTTTTTGAATTTAACATTTGCACAATACCTCTCCATTCAGTGCTAATACAATTTTTACACAATTATAAACAGGTATATGCAATAATCCAGCCATAAATGATAAACGGTTGATATAGAAGCAGCTTTTATTTTTAGCTTCACTTTAAAAAGCAAAAAACTGTAAAATTAGCCGACATCTCTCTATACATTACTACTATTCTTTACACTTTGAAAACAGACCAGTGAAAGCCCCCATAATGAATACCCGCAGCATTCCCGTAAAATTCCGCAATTCCCAGGGTATACAGCTGGATGGTCGTCTGGAACTACCCGACACACCCCGCTATTTCGCCATTATGTGCCACTGCTTCACCTGCACTAAAAACACCCTCACCACCCATCGAATCAGCCGGGGGTTGGCCCAGCAGGGTATAGCTGTATTACGCTTTGACTTTACCGGGCTGGGCAAAAGTGAAGGGGATTTTGCCGATACCAACTTTGATACCATGCTGGATGATCTTATATCCGCTGTTCAATTCCTGAAACAGCATTATCAACCACCCAAACTCCTGATGGGACACAGTATGGGGGGCACGGTAGCACTAGCTGCGGCCGCT
This sequence comes from Gammaproteobacteria bacterium, assembly GCA_026998145.1. Classification (GTDB taxonomy): domain Bacteria; phylum Pseudomonadota; class Gammaproteobacteria; order SZUA-229; family SZUA-229; genus JALTRC01. The sequence continues at coordinate 1,091 of JALTRC010000660.1, read as the reverse complement.
TTGGTTGATAGCTGTAAAGCGGTGGTAACGATTGCAGCCCCCAGCGAACCCCGCCATGTTTTACATCATTTTGATGGGGTGCTGGATCAGCTGGAAGCCGGACAGGATGCGCAGATTAATGTGGCCGGTGAGAACTATCCGGTAAAACCCCAGTTTGTGGATAATGTTCGGGCGTTTTCCATGCAACAGCATCTGCAAGGCTTTAATAAGCCGGTGATGGCGATCAGAGCAGGGCATGATGAACTGGTTAATGGGCGGAATGCGGATGAGATTCTGGCTATGACATCGGCTCATTCTGCCAGTTGTATTCTGGACATTGCGCAGGCTAATCATTTATTTACGGATAAACGGGATACTGCTGAGATGCTTGAAGGTATTATGGGTTGGTTGGAGAGAGTACTGATCTATTAAGCCTGGGGGTTTTTTATGTTTACTGGGGCAGTATTGCAAGATTTGGTTTTGTGGTTTCGCCTGTTGGCGCCTTACTTCTTTGCCAACAGCGGCAAAGAAGTAAGCAAGAAAACGCCGCCCTGGCATCCACAGCCCTGCGGGTTCCCTGAAATCAGCAAGCGCTGAATGGGGTCTGCGGAACTCGCCAGAAAGCAGGCTCAGACATCCGCAGCCCTTATCCATTCATCACTCACTGATTTCAGGCTGTTCCTGAGACGGGATAAAAGAGCCGCAAGATTCAAGTAAATGATAATAGGAAAATCATATCACCTGTCATCCCGGTATGCTTTTGAGCCGGGATCCAGTGTTTTTAAAATAAGTGGGTTCCCTCCAGAAGCATGCGGGAATGACGATAACCGTTAAAGCTAAGATAAGACACAGCTTACGCTTTGATGTTTGCCAATAGGCAAACGAAGTGGCTTTTGATTTTGTTCCCCTCTCAGCTCAGTCACAAAATAGTGCGCTGAAAACGGATCAGGGCTGCGGATGTTTGAGTGAATTTGCTTTTCAATTCGCGAGTTCCGCAGCGCCCGTTTTCAGGGTGCTATTTTGTGAGCACCCCGCGCTTTTTGCGGGGCTGAGATGCTGGGGCGGCGTTTTCTTGCTTACTTCTTTGCCGCTGTTGGCAAAGAAGTAAGGCG
>JALTRC010000659.1 GCA_026998145.1 Gammaproteobacteria bacterium | reverse complement strand
GCCAGCTCTTCATCTCCGTCTTCATGGGCCTGTAAATAGGCGTCCACCTGCTGATCCAGATCTTCGGGCCCTAAGCAGAATAAAAATACAATCAGGCCAAAAGCCAGGCTGAATAAGCCAAACAGGGTATCGTCCATCCAGCTTTGCAGCAGGCCAGTGGCCAGGATAATGGGTAGCAGCAAAATAATAATGGAGGACAGGCCCTGTGCGGTCAGGCCGGGCAGGTGGGAGAGCATCCACTGGCTGTAGCGGTCATACCAGTCAAACTGGCGCAATGGGCTTAGCTGGTGGGGCAGGCTGCGCTGCAAAATAATGCCGATCAAAATACAGAGAAATGCCATAGTTTTTTCAATTTAATAATTGTTTTAAGTAAGCCCAGTCAAAAGCCGGCCCCGGATCGGTTTTACGCTCAGGCGCAATATCGCTGTGGCCGGTCAGTGCCTCAGCCGTAATCTGCGGGTAGGCTTCACGCAAGCTGTTTATAATAGCGGTAAGTTGTTGATATTGCACTCTTTCATAAGGCAGATCGTCCGTGCCTTCCAGCTCGATGCCAATGGAAAAATCATTGCAGCACTCACGGCCTTTGTAGCAGGAGACACCCGCATGCCAGGCTCGCTGATGAAAGGGCACAAACTGTATCACCTCTCCGTCCCGGCGAATCAGGCAATGGGCGGAGACTTTTAAATCGGCAATCTGCGCATAATAGGGATGCTCATCTGCATCCAGCTGATTGCAGAATAGCTGCACAATGCCATTACCCCCGAACTCACCCGGCGGCAGGCTGATATTATGCACAACGATCAGCTCAGGCGGGCAGTTATCCGGCCGCGCATCACAGTTGTCTGAGGCAATAAATTTAGCGCCCTCCAGCAAACCGGTTTTTGTGTTTATTTTCATAGGCTTGCATCCTATCACGGGAGGGCCTTGCTGCAAGTGTGAATAAATCTGATTGAGTCACAGCCCCCATCCGGTAAAATACGCCTTTAACTTTCGAGCTGTTATCCCCTTGTCCCAGTTGAACCCCCAGCAGCAAGCCGCTGTAAAATATATTGATGGCCCTTTACTGGTGCTGGCCGGTGCCGGCAGTGGCAAGACGCGGGTGATTACCCGGAAAATTGCCTATCTGATTCGGGATTGCGGCATCAGCCCCGGGCATATTACGGCTCTGACTTTTACCAACAAGGCGGCGCGGGAAATGAAATCCCGGGTAGGCGAGGAGCTGGGTAAAAAAGAAACCCGCGGGCTGATTGTGTCCACTTTTCATAATCTGGGTCTGCGCATTCTGCGCAAGGAGCATAAAAAGCTGGGCTATAAAACCGGCTTCAGTATTTTTGATTCCGGCGATACCCTGACTTTATTAAAAGGTCTGTACCAGCAGGATTCCGCCAGCAATGTGGATGATGCAGAAGAAGCCCGCTGGGCGATTTCCCGCTGGAAAAATGATTTTATTTCCCCTGAGCAGGCCATGCAGACGGCAGATAATGATCTGGATGCACGCTTTGCCCAGTTGTATGAGCGTTATCAGCGGCAGCTTAAAGCCTATAATGCCTTTGACTTTGATGATTTGATTTTGCAGCCGGTGATTTTATTTCAGCAAAATGCCGAGGCGCTGACTCACTGGCAGAATCGTATGCACCATTTGCTGGTGGATGAGTATCAGGATACCAATGCCAGCCAGTATCAGCTGGTGAAATTATTGCTGGGCAGTTCGGCCCGCTTAACGGCGGTAGGCGATGATGACCAGTCGGTATATGCCTGGCGGGGAGCCCGGCCGGAGAATCTGGCCCTGCTGGCGGAAGACTATCCTCATCTGAAATTAATCAAGCTGGAGCAGAATTATCGTTCCACCAGCCGCATATTAAAATGCGCCAATCAGCTGATTCGCAATAACCCCCATAAGTTTGAAAAAAATCTCTGGTCGGAGCTGGGCTATGGTGATCCATTGCGCATTATCGAATGTTTAAGCGCCGAGGCAGAAGCGGAAAGGGTGGTGGCCGAAATCACCAGCCACCGTTTTCAGAAGCGCAGCAAGTATCAGGACTATGCCATTTTATACCGGGGCAATTTTCAGTCACGGGTATTTGAAAAATACTTACGTGAAATGCAGATCCCCT
>JALTRC010000658.1 GCA_026998145.1 Gammaproteobacteria bacterium | reverse complement strand
GTTAAACATCACTTCCTGAGCGGATGATTGCAAATAGGGCACGTGAATTTGAATGCTTTGTGTCTGGCCGATGCGATCGAGGCGGCCAATACGTTGTTCCAGTAAATCGGGATTGAAGGGCAGGTCAAATAAAATCAGCTGATGAGCAAACTGGAAGTTGCGGCCTTCGCTGCCGATTTCTGAACACACCAGCGCCTGGCAGCCGTCTTCCATATCGGCAAAATAGGCGGCGGTTTTGTCCCGCTCCACAATGCTTAATTGTTCGTGGAAAACACCTGCGTGAATCCCGGCCTTGCGACTCAGGTGCTCGGCCAGTTGCAGGGCGGTGCTGGCGTGGGCGCAGATAATCAGCACCTTGTGGGGGTGATTTTGTTTCAGGGTTTCAATCACAAAATCCACGCGGGGATCAATGGCGAGCCAGTTTTTTTGGTAGGCGGTTTCCGGGCAAAGTTGTGACTGGATATTGCCAGTTTTCAGTGTGGCATATTCATCCGGTAGCGGCAGTGCTCTGGGGTGGCAGTGGCGCTCGGGGAAGCCTTGAATGGCGCTGCGGGTATTGCGAAATAACACCCGGCCGGTGCCGTGGCGATCCAGTAAATCATTGACCAGTTGATGGCGGTTATCGGTGTTGTCATTCTCTATGAGTTGCTGGATTTTTTCATTTAACCGGGGATCTGCGAATGATTGCTGCAAGTTTTGCAGTTTATCCGTATCCAGTGGTTCATCACTTAACAGTTGTTCCACCAGTTCTGCAATGGGCTGGAAATACTGTTCTTCTTCAATAAATTTTTGATAGCTGGGGAAGCGTTCCGGGTCCAGCAAACGCAGGCGGGCAAAGTGGCTGGCCTTGCCGAGTTGCTCGGGGGTGGCGGTAAGCAGTAATACGCCTCTGGTGTGGGCGGCCAGTAATTCAACCGTGTCATATTCAGGGCTGGATTCCTGTTCGCTCCATTGTAAATGATGGGCTTCGTCCACAACCAGCAGATCCCAGCCCGCATCCACTGCCTGTTTTAAACGCTGGTGATTGTCCTGTAAAAAGCCGAGATGGCATAACACCAGTTGTTCGGTTTCAAAGGGGTTGATGTCGGCTGAATGTTCTTCGATGGCGGCGCAGCGTTCCTCATTAAAAATACTGAAATACAGATTAAAACGCCGCAGCATTTCCACCAGCCATTGATGCACCAGCGCCTCCGGCACCACAATCAGCACCCGCCGCGCCCGCTCGGTGAGTAGCTGGTGGTGCAGAATCAAACCCGCTTCGATGGTTTTACCCAGGCCTACTTCATCAGCCAGCAATACCCGCGGCGCATAACGGTTGGCCACTTCATGGGCAATATATAACTGGTGGGGAATCAGGCTGGTGCGGGCGCCCAGTAATCCATACAGCTCGGAATGGGCCAGACGATTTAACTGCTGCCAGCTCTGGTAACGCAGGCCAAACCACTGGCTGTTATCAATTTGCCCGGCCATAAGGCGCTCGGCAGGACGGTTAAGCTGGATGGCATGATCTAAATGGGCTTCCGGCAGTTGGCTGAATTCCCCCTGTTCATTGGGGCCGTAATAGGTGAGCAGGCCATCGGTTTCTTCAACGGATTCCACTGTCAGCTGCCAGCCTTCGTGGCTTTTGATTTTGTCCCCGGCAGAAAAAGCGACCCGGCTTAAGGGGGCGTTTTGTCTGGCGTAGGTGCGGATGTCTTCGGTGGATAAAAAGTGGACGCTTACGGTGCGGTGTTCTACGGACAGGATGGTGCCTAAACCCAGCTGGGGTTCAGCATCGGATATCCAGCGTTGGCCGGGGATAAAGTTGTTCATGGGGTTTGGGTATTTAGCGTTATACGGGGGTGGGTATTGTAGTGGATTGTTTGGGGGATGTCGTTATGGTGGGGATTTTGATGTGGTGTTTGCTGGGGCAGTTTGGCGAGTTTTTATCGTAAGTTTCGCCTGCTGGCGACTCCCTTTTTTTCTACAGCGAAAAAAAGGAAGCAAAAAACGCCGCCCTGGCATCCACAGCCCTGCGGGTTCCCTGAAATCAGCAAGCGCTGAATGGGGTCTGCGGAACTCGCCACAAAGCAGGCTCAAACATCCGCAGCCCTTATCCATTCATCACTCACTGAT
>JALTRC010000657.1 GCA_026998145.1 Gammaproteobacteria bacterium | reverse complement strand
CGATGTTTTAAATAAAAATACTCATCACACCATTTTTTATATTTTTCATAAACTCCATCACCAAATGGCAAACAGGCATTTCGGGAGGTTTGATGCCAGTGAATTACGTCTTCTTCAAAACCATAATAAGGGGTTAAATCAAAACCGCCCCCAAACCACCACACGGGCTCCTCGCCTTCTTTTTCTGCCACAAAAAAACGCACATTGGCATGGGATGTTGGCACATAAGGATTTTTAGGGTGTATCACCAGCGACACCCCCATAGCCTGAAAACTGCGCCCGGCAAGTTCAGGACGATGCGCCGTGGCAGAAGCCGGCAGACCAGCGCCAAACACATGGGAAAAATTAATCCCTGCCGATTCAAATACGCTGCCATTATCCATCACTCGGCTGCGGCCACCGCCGCCCCCTTCCCTGTCCCAGTTATCGGCAATAAATTTTTCCTGACCATCAGCCTGTTCCAGGGCTTCACAAATGCGATCCTGCAAATCCAGTAAATATTGTTTAACCCCGTGCAGATCAATCTCACTCATTATTTTTATCCGTTTGTTCCGATAAGGCTTTCAGCGGTTTAACCACCTGCTCAAAGCGGGATGGCCGTACATACTGCAATAAACCCTTGCTGCCACGATTCAGCACAATATCCAGCCCTTTCTGGGGGTACAGCCAGTGCTCTGTATCGCTGTTTTCCTGGATGCGTTCAGCTGGCTCGCCAAAACGTTTTTTAACCAGCTCCGCATCCAGCTTAACAGATGGAATATAGGTAATACTCACCACTGGCTGCTGGCGGATATAAGCCATATCCTCATCAGACATGGTCACTTTACGCTCACCACTGCCCAGCGTACTGATGCGCACACCCCGGTTATAAATAGCCTCAAGATCCGCAGCCGGCAGCTCGAAGCCCATGACCATTTTTGCCCCCAGACCACTGATTCTCAGCCTGTTAAAATATACCTCAATCACCGGTGCCTGGCCTTCTGTTACAAACATGGTGAACTCGGGCTGCTGTTTGAAATTATGGGAGACCTCAGCCAGCGTTGTATGACCCAGATGAATTTGAAACACTCGGCTACTGCCATCATCCAGCGTCTCTATCTGCCAGGGAAGTCCCCTGTTCAATGGGGTAGTGTCAATATTGGCCGACAGCAGCCAGCCAATTAAAACGGCAGCCAGCACAACTGCCAGCACCATCAAGGTAGTTTGTCTGGCCACTAAGAGGACGCCTCTTCATGGGGTTTATTGTGATCGATAATGGCAATCACCGAAGGTACATCAGCGGGAAATAATGTTTCGAAACGATCGGGCAATATCCCCTGTTTTGCCTGATACAGGGCATCAGATTCCAGCACCACCAGCACCAGCACCGTTACCAGTACCGGCAGTATAGTGGCGCCGCCCAGCGCCCAGTGCAGTGGCCTGAAATCACCACCGGACACCAGAAACAGCACGCCAAACACCCCACTCACAAAACCAATCAGTCCCAGAAACATCATGCTGCGGCGAGCCGCTATCTGCCAGTGACCATTGGCAAACCAGCTGGCACGGCTACGGGCGCGCCTTGCTGCCCAGAAAATATAAAGCAGTGTCAGCGCCGAACCAATGGGCACCAGCGCCACAAACTTCCATAGTGAGCTGGCGCTCAGGGTCGCTGCAAACAGCAAAATATGGTTAAAAATCAGATTTGTTAAAAGAATTTCATGGGGCACCCGAGCTTTTTTGATGGCTTCCGGGGTAACATCATACTGCTTGTTCATAGGGCATATTCACTGTGGACGGAGGTAGAATATTACCATTCTATGAAATACTTGTCTTTTACTATTGCCGGCCAAAAACACCTCAGCCTGTCTGTTTAATGGCATCCAGCGCCTTCTGTATGGCCGCAAAAATCAGCTGATCCGCCTGTTTTTCATCATTGCCGGGAATATCCCAGTCCATGGCCCGGCGATATTTTTCAACCAGCCCCTTCACATCGCTAACCAGTTCATTGTGATAGCGCTCTAATTCTATTTCCTGCATGGATGACATAGGTTTCTCCGAATCGTTTGAGTTCACCCTGTAATATATGGGCAAGATGGCTTTTTTAAATCCGCACAGGGATAAGATTAAGAAATGAT
>JALTRC010000656.1 GCA_026998145.1 Gammaproteobacteria bacterium | reverse complement strand
CCACTGTTTGACAACCCGCAGATAAAAGCACAGGTGGCAAAAAAACGGGCCGACTGGTTACGGCAAAAAGCCGAGCTGGCGGATATTAAATTACAGATGCGTCAGCAGTTGCTGGAACTGTGGCAGGATGTGCAATTTTTACAGGTCAGTTATGAGCAGTTAATGGCGGAGATGGATGCGCGGGAAATTGCCCTGGATAAAAGTCGCGCCCTGTATGAAATGGAAGTCAAAACCGATTTGGGGAACTCCATGGTAAATGTTTCGGAAATGCAGTTTAAACAGGCGCAGCTGGAGTTTAATTTAACGATTGCGTGGATGAAATTACACTGGTTGCTGGGAGAAAAAGTTTATGTTGAATAAAGGTTTATGGTTTGTCATTGCCTTGTTGTTTACGAATCTGCTACAGGCAGAAACCTTGAGCGGAAAGCTGCAATGGGCCGATACATATCGTTATGCTTTTGCTGTAGATGGTTTGCTGGAACAATTAACGGTAAAGCCGGGTGAAAAAATAAAGGCTTCACAGTTAATGGCGCAACTGGAACCTGCTACTTTTGAGATTAAAATACAGAAAATGCAGGCAAGGCTGGGGCAGTTAAAACCCCGATTATTTGATGCCAAGCTGGAGCTGGATCGTGCCAGAGAGCTGTTCGACCGCACCGTTTTATCGGAAATAGAACTGCTTAAAATCGAAACTGTTTACAAGGGCTTGCTGGCTGAAAAATCAGCGGCCAGGGCTGATCTGAAACTGGCTAAGTATGAGCAGAAAAAATCACGCTTGCAGGCTAAAACCGCTGGCCGTGTGGTGGATGTGAAAATGCAGCCGGGTGATGCAATCAGCGTATATAATCGGGGGCAGAAATATATTGCACTGGCATCGAATGAAACCATGCTGGCTGTTGCCGATATATCCATATTAACCGCACAGCAAATTAATCGGCAAAGCCGTTTTCGTGTGCGCATTGACGATCAGGCATACGATGCCCAGTGGTATGAACTTTCAGCAGGGGAGAAAGGGGGGTATCGTTTAAAAGTGCGTTTTAAGCAGCCGCAAAATGTTCAGCTACTGGCGGGCATGGATGCGGAGATTGAGTACGAGAATTAATAAGAAGTCTGAGGCAGACCAGGTTTGTGGAATGCCCCAACTGCTTCTACACTATAAAGATAATAAATTCTGGGCGCCTGTACAGGCTAAATCAAACTGAATGAATGCAGTAATCAATACTACAAGTCGTAAACTGGATCTGCATGAAGTGCTGGGCTGGCTGGAGCAGGATGGCATAGTGTCTGCGGATAATGCGCACATGCTGCGTACTCTGGCCACATCAAAAGACTATACGGAAAAAAATCCGCTGATTGTGATTGCGGATCGTCAGTGGATTGATCAACGGGATGAGCGCACAGCTGTCACCCTGGATTTTTTATCCGTATGGCTGGCAGAAAAAGTTGAGCTTCCCTATTACCGTGTCGATCCTCTTAAAATAGATGTCACCAAAGTCACGGCTGTGATGTCCTATGCCTATGCGGCACGTTTTAATGTACTGCCCATTAAGGTAGAGGATGGCTGTATTACCGTGGCTACCGCCGAACCCTTTGAAAAAGAATGGGAAAACGAGCTCAGCCGCATTACCAATAGCCGCTTTGAACGGGTGATTACCAACCCGGAAGATATTAGCCGCTATCTGCTGGAGTTTTATAGCGTTTCCCGCTCGGTGCAAAAGGCCCAGGACGAGTCAGCGGATAGCCAGTCCAATATCGGCAATTTAGAAGCCCTGATGCAAATGAGCCGTGCCGGCAAGCTGGATGCCAACGATCAGCATGTGGTGAATATTGTGGACTGGCTGCTGCAATATGCCTTTGATCAAAGGGCCAGTGATATTCATCTGGAGCCGCGGCGGGAACATGGCAATGTGCGTTTCCGCATCGACGGGGTGATGCACGATGTGTATCAGGTGCCGGCCACGGTGATGGCGGCAGTGTCCAGCCGTATCAAAATTCTGGGGCGCATGGATGTGGCCGAAAAGCGTCGTCCTCAGGATGGCCGTTTAAAAACCCGCACCCCGGAAGGTCAGGAAGTGGAGCTGCGTTTATCCACTATGCCAACGGCTTTTGGTGAAAAACTGG
>JALTRC010000655.1 GCA_026998145.1 Gammaproteobacteria bacterium | reverse complement strand
GTCCCGCCTGCCGGCCATTCAACAGGCCCTGCCCGATGGGGTGATTATCGACCCCTTCTACGACCAGTCCGATCTGGTGGATCAGGCGGTTAACACCGTGAGCAAGGCATTACTGGAAGCCTTTGCACTGATTATTATTGTGCTGTTTTTATTCCTCATGAATATCCGCGCCACCCTGCTGGTGCTGCTGTCCATTCCCATTTCCATCGGTTTAGCTCTGATGGCCATGGCTCAATGGGGAGTCTCCGCCAACCTGATGTCATTAGGCGGTCTGGCCATTGCCATTGGCATGATGGTGGATGGCTCGGTGGTGATGATGGAACATATTTTCAGCCATCTGACCCACCCGGACAGAAGCCACGAAAAGAAAACCGCCCATGATGTGGCGCCCGGTGATCCACAGGCTTTTGATGCCAGCCATGACAGCCACGGTATTGCCCTGCGTATACAGGAAGCGGCCAAGGAAGTGGGCCGGCCGGTATTTTTTGCGGTGCTGATTATTACCATTGTATTTGCCCCCTTATTTGCCCTGGAAGGTGTGGAAGGCAAGCTATTCCAGCCCATGGCCATTTCTATTGTGCTGGCTATGATGGCTTCTTTAATGGTGGCACTGGCGGTTATCCCGGCTCTGGCCACCTATCTGTACCGCAGCGGTGTGGAAGAAAAACACAGCCCCTTAGTTGTGTTTCTGGAAAAGGCCTATAAAAAATACCTGACCCGGGCGCTGGCACACCGCAAGCAGGTGGTTACCGCCGCCATTGGCCTGTTTATCGGTGCACTGCTGCTGGTGCCTTTTCTAGGCACTGAATTTGTACCGGAGCTTGAAGAAGGCACCATCAATGTGCGCGTCACCCTGGCCCCCTCTTCCAGCCTGAATACCGCACTGGACGTGGCCCAGAAGCTGGAACTGCGTTTAATGGAATTCCCGGAGGTACTCTACACCTCCAGCCGCATCGGCCGCGCCGAGGTGGGGGGTGATCCGGAGCCGGTATCCAATATCGAGATCTTTATTGGCCTCAAACCGGTACACGAATGGACCTCCGCCAGCAATCGTCAGGATCTGCAAAAACTGATGCAGGACAGCATGAATGTTCATCCCGGCCTGCTGTTTACTTTCTCCCAGCCTATTGCCACTCGGGTGGATGAGCTGTTATCCGGGGTTAAGGCCCAGCTGGCCATCAAGCTGTTTGGCGCTGATCTGGATACTCTGGCCGCCAAGGGTAAAGAAATCGAAAGCCTGGTAAAAAGCATTCAGGGCACCACCGGGGTTGCCATGGAACAGATCGAAGGGGAAGCCCAGCTGGTGGTTCGGCCCGACCGGGACAAACTGGCCCGCTATGGCATTGCCATCGATCAGGTAATGAGCATGGTGGCCGATTCCATAGGCGGCACGGAAGCCGGCCAGGTGATTAACGGTAATGAGCGTTACGATATTTATGTGCGTCTGGCAGAACAATACCGTGACAGCATTGAAGCCATCAAATCCCTGATACTCAAATCCCCCAGCGGTGCCTGGGTGCGTCTGGGTGATGTGGCATCCGTATCCATAGAAGCCGGCCCGCCGCAGATTCGCCGGGATGACGTACAGCGCCGAGTGGTAATTCAGACCAATGTGGATGGCCGGGATATGGGCAGCCTGGTGGCCGAAATCAATCAGCGGATTCAGTCGGAGATTGATTTACCCGTGGGCTACACCGTGGTTTACGGAGGCCAGTTTGAAAATCAGCAACGGGCGCAGAAACGCCTGATGATCGTGGTGCCTTTATCACTGGGGCTGATCTTCCTGCTGCTGTATTTCGCCTTTGCCTCAGTAGGCCAGGCCATGCTGATTATGCTGAATGTGCCCCTGGCGCTTATCGGCGGCATAGTGGCGCTGTTTATATCCGGCCAGTATCTGTCGGTACCCGGCTCCATCGGCTTTATTGCCCTGTTCGGGGTGGCCGTGCTCAACGGGGTGGTGATGGTCAACGCCATTAACCAGAATCTGCTGGCCGGTAAATCACCGGATCAATCCGTATTCGATGGCGCCATGTCACGGCTGCGTCCGGTACTGATGACCGCCTCCATTGCCGCCCTGGGCCTGATTCCCATGCTGCTGGCAACCGGTGTCGGTTCGGAAGTCCAGCGACCACTGGCCACCGTGGTTGTGGGGGGATTATTCTCATCTACCCTGCTGACTTTATTTATTTTACCGGCCCTTTTTCGCTTTTTCTCTAAAAGCAAAATAAATCCTTAAAATCTCCCGCTGGACAGGCATTTAGAGTCTGTCCAGCCCCTCTTTTTGATGCTAACATGGCATTTATCAGCTGCTTTGAGTAGAAAAATACGAGGCAGCATCCCCAAAATAATAAAAACCATTCCAAAAGAGAGATTTCCGTGGCCGAACTCGAAACGACCCCAAATCCCGTTAAAAAGAAAATCATCGCTGGTGTTATCTTCACGATAATTGCCGCCTTCCTCGCCAGTTCCGTACCCACGATCGAAGTGGCCTGGGTGACTGCCGTTCTGCTACTTACGATTTACCTGTTTGCCTTTGAAATTGTCGATGTGGATGTGGCTGCTATCTGCATTATGGTACTGCTGGGGCTAACCTCCCTGTTTTATCCTCTGATGGGCCTTGAGGAGGGGCTGGTGGATAGCTCGCAAATATTCAATGGCTTTGCCAGTAATGCGGTGATGTCGATTATTGCGGTAATGATTATCGGTGCCGGGCTGGATAAAACCGGCCTGATGAGCAAGGTCGCCACCTTTATTCTGAAAGTGGGAGGCACCACAGAATCCCGCATTATTCCCATCATATCCAGCACCGTGGGGATTATTTCATCCTTTATGCAAAATGTTGGCGCCGCCGCTTTATTCCTGCCGGTAGTCAGCCGTATTTCCGCCCGTTCCGGCGTGCCCATGTCACGCCTGCTGATGCCCATGGGCTTCTGCGCCATTTTAGGCGGCACGGTGACCATGGTTGGTTCCAGCCCGTTAATTTTACTCAATGATCTGATTCTCACCTCAAATCAGGCACTGCCCGCTGACCAGCAAATGGAAACCTGGTCATTATTTTCTGTCACCCCTATCGGCCTGGCACTGGTTGCCTCCGGCATTCTGTATTTTATTGTTGCCGGGCGCTTTGTATTACCCGTTGCCACTAAAAAGGAAGATACCGCCGCTACTGTGGGCTCTAATGCCATGGAGTACTTCACTACCACTTACGGCTTTAAGTATGATTTGTGTGAAGTATTCGTACCGGAAGACAGCCCGCTGGTAGGCAAAACACTGGATGAAATCGAGCACTCCCACCGCATTCGTATTATTGCCGTCAAGCAGAATAAGGAAGCGGCGCGCATCGGCCCCGGCTCCATTGCACGGGATACGGGCATTAGTGGCAACACGGTGCTGGGCATTCTGGCATCCCCTAAAAATATCGATAAACTGGTCGATGAGTTCAAGCTGAAACGCCGCACCGAGCTGGTCACCTTTGCAGATGACCTGTCCCCTTCCAAGGCCGGTATTGGTGAAATTGTTATCCCACCCGGCTCCTCCCTGATTGGCAAGAGCGCCCGTGATGTATGGATGCGCAAGGTATATGGGATTGCCCTGATCGCCCTGCACCGTAACGGCGAAACCCTGCGGGAAGGCGATGGTATTCGAGATATGCCTTTCCAGGCCGGTGATACACTCATCGTACAGACCCCATGGGATGCTCTGGCCCGCCTGGAAAAAGATAAAAACTTCGTAGTGGTCACCACCGAATACCCCCATGAAGAACTGCGCCCCCACAAGCTGGGCTGGGCCAGCCTGTTTTTTGCCATTGCCCTGAGCATGGTGTTATTCACCGACCTGCGCCTGTCCATTGCCCTGCTCACCGGGGCGATTGGCATGGTGATTTCCGGCGTATTGAATATTGATGAGGCCTATGAAGCGGTCAGCTGGAAAACTGTCTTCCTGCTGGCCAGCCTGATCCCATTAGGTCTTGCGGTTGAAACCAGTGGCACTGCCGCCTGGATTGCAGAACAGACCCTGTCCGTATTGGGCGATCTACCTATCTGGGTATTACAGGCAGCCATTGCCTTACTGGCCACCTTCTTTACCCTGGTCATGTCCAATGTGGGTGCCACCGTGCTACTGGTGCCACTGGCGGTGAATATTGCCATAGGTGCGGGCGCCAACCCGGCTGTTTTTGCCCTCACGGTTGCCATTGCCACCTCAAACTCATTCCTGATTCCAACCCATCAGGTTAATGCCCTGATTATGGGGCCAGGTGGTTACCGGGTAATCGACTTTATGCGAGCCGGCGGCATTATGACCGTTTTATTCCTGATCGTTTCCCTTAGCATGTTAAACCTGATTTTTTAACGCTCGGCTATTTGGGCCGAGCTGAATTTTACCGGCACTACCCCGTTTGAAGGATTACAAACGGGTAATTTCTGCTAGCATCATCATACCGATTTAAAAACGGTAATAACTGATAAAAGCATTAATTTATTTAAACAGGATTCTTTTATGCACACGACAGTTATGCCTTTTTTTATTCGTATTCTCTCTGTTCTTGCGCTGTTTGCATTGCTCACTGCCAATGCATTTTCCAGCCAACAGCCCCCACAGAAAAATAACACTATCAGTGGTGCTGGCGCCCACTTTGCCTGGGTTATTTTTGATTCACTTAAAGATGAACTGGAAAAAAAGACAGGAAAAAAACTGGCATTATTCGGTAAAAACTCCAGCCTTGGCATGGGCTGCAATGCGGGCATCAAGCTGGCAAAACAAAGCACCGCAGACCATGAAACCTTTGGCTTTGTCTGCTGCCCCCTGAGCCAGCAGGAGCTGGATAGCAAGCAGCTCAAAATCTACCCCATTGCAAAAGAGCCTATTCTGATTTTGTTAAACCAGGATAACCCCGTAAAAAATCTTTCTACCGATCAGGTTAGAAGAATTTTTAAAGGTGAAATAAAAAACTGGAAAGAAGTCGGCGGCCTGGATAAACCGATTGTTGTTATTACACGCCTGCATTGTAAAAAACGCCCTGGACACTGGAAAACCATTCTGCCAGATGCCAGTGACTTTAGAAAAGATCGTCTGAATGTTTCCAGTGCCAATGAAATGGTTAAACTGGTCAGTGATTTTAAAACCGCTATTGGCCATACGGGATCAACCTGGGAATTTGGTAAAGACAGTCATGTAAAAGCCATCACTATCGATCATTTACAGGCCAATGCAAAAAACCTGAAAACTGGCCAGTATCCCTTTTACCGAATACTCTCGGCTATTACGAACATGGATCCATCAAAGGATGTATTAACCACCATTAAGCAGGTGCAAAGTGGTGATTCATTCCTGAAGGTTGCAAAAAAATATCATTTATTGCCCCTTAATCACCAGGAACCCTCTGAATAACTCATGAGCTCATATTTCACATTTAAAATACGCGGCCTCTGCCTTGCAAATCTCCCCGAGCCTGCTATTGGGTGCTATTCGGCGCCTTGATGCCACGCATTTTAAACGCAAACTGTTTCGTCCAGCGTTAATCAGAGGCTCCCTGGTGCTATTTTTTCAAACATATCAGTCAAGGCTCATTGCCATAATGGCAATGCTGATTGTTTTTGTTTTACTGGTATTAGGCATTTCCAATTACACAGCCCGGCAGATTATTGTTGATGCCTCAATACAACAACAGGAGCAGGTTGCCCGGCTATATGAAAGGGAAATTATAAAAACCAAGGAAGAACTTAAAGAATATACTCGAATTATTGCCAAAGACCCGCAAATAAAACAGTACCTCTATGCAATTACCCGCATTGGAGCTGATGCTGAATCCCTTGGCAAACTGTTTACAAAAAAATATGGTGCAACAACGGATCTTAATATCATTATATTTTCCGATACAAAAACCATACTGCTAAATAATAATCATCAGCCGGTAACGGAAAAGATTATTAAAATCACCAACAGTCAAACACCAAAGCTGCTGTATTTAACTGAACAAAATCTTTTAAGCATTGTTACCTATTCACCGATACGCTATAAAGGCGAGAAAGTTGGCAGTGTTGTAGTTAGATTCATTATTGACAACCAATGGCTTGATTCATTGCCACGAAACCCGGGCAGCCATATTTTTATTGTAAAGAACAACCATATTATCGCCACAACCTCAACTGATTTTAAAGGCGAATTCACTGCCATCGATAATCACATTAATTTTAATAATGAGCGTTATCGACTGGTACCCATTCGCATCATTGAAGCTGCTGAAAACGCCCCACAACTATGGCTGGCCGAATCAGAAACCCGTTTATTTTCACCCTTGTTAAAATTCAATAAACACTCGCTGATTATCATTATCAGCAGCTCTCTTATTCTTCTGTTTCTCGGCATTATTGCTATCAAACGTATCAGCCATACGATTAAGGACCTGGTCATAGCCGCAGAAAAAATGACACAGGGTGAAAAACCTGAAATAAAGCGTTCAAACTCCAGCACGGAAATTGCCAGCCTCTATAATCAATTTGCGGATATGGTGGATGCCATACATGAACGAGACAGAAGTCTTAAAGACGGCAATGAAAAGCTCAGAAAGATTTCCATAACCGATGAGCTAAGCCAGTTATATAACCGGCGACATCTGGCGGATATTTTCCCTAAACTTCAGGCTCAGGCAGAGCGTAGCCAGTTATCTCTGTGCGCC
>JALTRC010000654.1 GCA_026998145.1 Gammaproteobacteria bacterium | reverse complement strand
ATTAACTGCACCGTATAATAATCCGCTGGCTGATTCAGCACTTCATCTTCAGCACTAATGTCTTCCGTTGCAGCAGAATCTGTAGTAGCTGCTTCTGATTCAGCTTCGGGCACAAAACTCTCCACCGACTGGGACTGATAATTCAGATCCACATCCTGAAGGCTCTGGTCAACAGCTGCCAGCTCCTCTTTATAACTGTCAGCCGCCGGAGCCTCTGCATTGATTGATGATTGCCGCTGGGTTTGCTGTGAACGGCCCTGATCCCAGGGTGATGATTTTTTTGTCCATGGAGAGGGCTCACTGGAACCGCAGGCCGATAAGAGACTGACCAGACCACACACTGCAAAAATTTTCAGGCTGAGTGCTTTCAAAAGATTTTCCTCACTTTATTTTTTGTAATGGAGCAAAGTGTAGTCGATAAATAATAAGAGTACAGTCAGCCCGGCCCTGTTACAGACTATCTATAGCCGCCTGATCCACCATTACATTAAAGTGGCATTCCAGCCCAAGATTTACCTGATTAGCCACCGGCCGGTAACATAATGCGTTTAGCCCTTCAAACACCGGCAGGCTAAATGCACCTGCGACCACAGACGTGCTTGCACCATCAATAATGAAGGCATCCATATTGTCCAGCAGCGTGTTATTAATATCCACAACCGAACCGCTTACCGTAAAGCGCTGAATATCTTGCGTAACCGAACCGCCCTGAGTGATTGTAATATTTTCTGTTACCGCGCCATTTACCCATAAATCATAATCACCCGCAGCCAGATCAAAACTGTAGGCACCATCTGCCAGGGTGGTGGATTCGGCAATTGCCGCCGTTGCCGGGCTGCTCAAGCTGCCTGCTGCATGTACGGAAACCTGCACACCGGCAAGCGGGACATTATTTTCATCACTGATAACACCGCTTAACTGGCCGCCAGTTGCAACGGGAATATCCACACTCGCTGCACCGCTCACATCTATTGTCTGCGCCGTGACTGCCGGAAAGCCTTTTACACTATTGGCATCAATGGTGTAGTTTCCAGCAAACAGACGGGCCATAAATGTATCAGCACCTGGGGCTGTTTCGATTGTTTCCAGCTGATTGAATTTATCGGTAAAAACGGCAGGTACATTATTGACTGTTAGCAAAATATTAGCGCTGTCTGCGGGGTCCAGCGGCGTATCATGCTGAAGTGCTCCGCTAATTAATGACTGACTCAGTAGCCGCGTATCATTGGCGCTTAAATCTTCATTTCGGTAAAAGCCAAGAATCGTCTTAGGGATATCCGTATCTGCATTCAGAGACTGATTAACAGCCGCTGAAAAATTGGCCATTACCACCAGCACATCGGTTATATCTGTTGCTACGGTCATCACCGCCTGACCATTAGCATCCAGTTGCAGCCGGCCAATTTCCAGGCCGGAGGCCACATCAAACACAATCAAACGCACATCATCCGCGCCGGCATTACCATTTGCCTGCCCAGGTATTGGCAGGCCGCTTGCATCCTCCAGGGTAATATCCAGCAGATTGCCTGTGTCCAACAAGGCAATATCTGTTGGCGTCACATCGATTCCTGCACCTACAACTGACACATTCGTACTGATTTGCGTGACCAGTGCGCCACTGGATGTCTGCCCCTGAACACGTATCCGGTAACTACCGGCAAACAGTTCAGCCGTTAATGTTGATGATCCATCAACAACCGCATCATCACTCATACTCAATACCGGCCGTGTAAAGTCCAGTGCCGCACCGCTACTATCCACCCGAAAAAAATCCAGTTTTACCGAGGACAAACCGGTGGCTGTGACCGTTTGCGATACATTGGAGGCGCGGAATTTATCTGAAGACGTCCCCCGAATACTGATAACCCGAGTGCTAATAATCTCACCCACGCCGGCAGGCAGACTGGTAATGCGGTAATCATAGCTGAGCCGCGAGACACTATTGCCCGCCAGCCCCAGATCATTGGTATCGGCTTCGTCGGCCAGCAGGGTAAACGGCCCCTGAGTAAAAGATAATGCCACATGGGCATTTGCAATCGGCGTATCATCATCCCGGCGCAATGATGTGGCCAGCACATCGGTTTCATCCATGGTTTGATCAAGTACCGTTTTGAGATCAAGGCCGCTGGTGATGCCTTTACCATCACCAAAATTTTTATCAGTGCCACAGGAAACCACTAACACAAGCAGGCTGATAAACAGCCCTGAACGACGTATAAACCACATATATTGTACCTTTGGGAGCCCCGAAACAGGATAGACTAGCAATGAATTATCAGGCGCCATTATCTTGCATTCAGCCGATGAAGTAAATTGAAGTGCTTTCAATAATTTACTTGATGTACATCAATGCATATTAATATGCTAATCGTAGAATGGCTGCAACTTAAATACCTCATACAGGCCAGCGTTGCAGATTCAACATGCGGATCATCATTAAAAAATTTGCTTATCTGTTTCTAATGATGGCTGTAGCCGGCGCTTCTGCACAGCCCCTTTATGCATCACCCCAGCACCAGTGCGAACATGCAAAATCATCCATGGAAAAAACCATGGATATGGATCACTGCCAGCAGGTAAAAAGCGACAGTATCTGTCAATGCAATAACTGTGGCTGCAAAGTACATGCAAGCTTTCAGCTAACATCCTCTATCATTCCGGTTGTTTTTCAATATCACTATTCCCTTAGCGAAGTCGTGGCTGAGTTAACTAACCAGTACACGCATTATTACTTCAATCCTCTACTCAGGCCGCCGATTAGCTAAAACCCCGGCGGGCTGAGACATAAATCAATATGCTCAGGTGATGACTCCTGTTTGAAATATTTTCAAACAGACAGCTTGATCTTTGTGTGGTCAACTCGGCCCGCCATTCCTAAAGCACGACCCCTTAACTTAAAATTTTACCAACGAAAGGAGAATACCATGCGTATTTCCAAACACCCCCTGGCAAAGACATTGCTGTCTCTCGCCATTGCCAGTGCCATTCCTGCACAGAGCATGGCAGCTTCAAACGATCAGGAAATCGATGCCCTGTGGCAAACAATCGAAGACCTGCAACAACAGATTTCCGCTGCTGATGAGTGGAAAAACCCCAATACTCTGGTACACATGTCCGGCTTTGGTTCAGTTATGTATACAAAAACTGACTCCAATAATGGCTCATTCAAAACTGGCGGATTTTCCCCCATTTTCCATTATCAATACCGCGACCTGTTAATGTTGGAAGCCGAACTTGATTTTAAAACAACAGAAGCTGGTGAAACAGAAGCCGGTATGGAGTACTTCACTCTAGACCTGTTTTTAAACGATCATGCCACTCTGGTTATGGGTACGTTTTTAAGCCCACTGGGTAATTTCCGCCAGAATATACACCCCAGCTGGGTAAATAAATTACCATCAGCGCCCGCCGGTTTTGGTCATGACCAGGCGGCCCCAAATGCAGACACAGGTTTTCAGGTTCGCGGTGGCTTTAAGCTGAGTTTTGCCGATGCTAACTATGCGGTGTATATGGGTAATGGTGTTGCCGCTGAAATGAATGAGGACGGTGATGCTGTTGAAAAAATTGAATCACCGGGAATGGGCGCAGACGGTGATGGCAAGAAAAACTACGGTGGTCGTTTCGGCCTGTTCTATCCTTCCATAAAACTGGAAGTCGGTGTTTCCTGGGCAACAGGTAAAATTCCGGAAAGAGAAATCGCCACCACACTGACAACAGATGCTCCCATTGTGACTGATGGTACTACAGCAAATGTTATTTCCCTTGCAACGCCCATTGCCTATGAAAACAGTCGCGACTGGGATTTCATTGGTATGGATTTAGGCTATCGTCTGGATGGTTTAAATATCAAGGCCGAATATGTTAAACAGGAAATCGGTGCCCTGGCCGCCAGTGGCGCAGCTGGCAAACAAACTTTTAAGGCGACCTATGTACAGGCGGCTTATCGTTTCCTGCCAACCAAATGGGAAATGGTTGCACGTGCCAGCCAGTACGATACACCTGAGATGACAATGAAGAAAAACACGGTTGGCCTGAACTATATCTTCGCCAGCAACATTGTTGCCAAGCTTGCATTTGAAAGCAACGATCAGAGCGACGATCGTACGCTGTTACAACTCGCCTACGGATTCTAAGGAGACTCTTATGAAAAATTTATCTAAAAGCATTTATGCCATTCTGGCAACAACAGGCCTCCTGATTTCCAGCTCTGCTACTTTTGCTGCCGACTATCCTGCACCCGGCGATGCCAATAATGGCGCCAAGGTATGGGCAGCCAACTGTGGCCGTTGTCATGAAATTCGAGGCCCTAAAGAACTGCGTGATGACCAGTGGATTTCCACTATGTTTCATATGCGTATTCGCGGCGGCTTAACCGGTAGTGATATGCGTGATGTACTGAGCTTTATGCAGGCATCAAATACCAAGTCGGTTAAGCTGAAACGTAAATCAGCGGCAACAACATCATCTAAAGCCACTCCCGGCTTAACAGGTAAGGATATTTTTACCCAAACCTGTATTGCCTGTCATGGGGCTGATGGTAAAGGCGTATTGCCTGGTACACCTGACTTTACCGACCCTAAAGGTCGTTTAAGTAAGTCCGATGACCAGCTGATGCACAGCCTGTTAAATGGTTTCCAGAGCCCTGGATCACCAATGGCCATGCCACCAAAGGGCGGCAACAGTTCACTCACTTCAAGTGACCTGAAAAATGTTATTCAATATCTGCGTGATACCTTCGGTTCATAAGCAGTTAAAGAGTAATATATAAAAAAGCCTGCCACTTTATAAGCGGCAGGCTTTTTTTATAAAGCGTATTTTATTATCGGAACATGGCCAGCACCTGCTGGAACTGCTCGGTGGCAGAGGCCATTAATTCAGGCAGCATATCATCATCAATTTGCCTTACCGGCCAGTCAGGCATCGACTGCAATAATTGTTGAAAGGCCTCAGCTTCTGCGTTATCAGGAAAATAAGACAGGCGATCTGCCAGACAGATAATATAACTACACTGCTGACAACGGGTGGCTTTTTCCGGCTCATGATGATAGCGAATGATATCCACCAGCAAATCAGGTAAATTCCATTTTTCCATAAGTGCTGCGCCCAGCTCCGTATGATCGAAACCCAGCACGTCCATTTCAATTTCCCAGGGACGCTGATCCGTATCCAGTTCACGAAGCTGTATTTCACTGGCCTGCCCCGGCAACTGATGGGCAATAACCAGCTTGCCAATATCGTGCAATAAGCCAGCAATAAAAACCGTATCCGCTTCGTTTTTATGATCGCTTTGCAATGTTAATAGCCGGGTTAATACCGCAGTTCGAACACTGTGTTCCCAGTAGGCTTCCATTTCAAATATATCATTCGACATGCGGCGACACATGCCCGCGACAATAGTACTGAGAATAATATTACGCAGACTACGGCGCCCTAAAATACCGATCGCCTGGGTAATGGTTGAGATTTGCTGGGGATAACCATAAAAAGAGCTGTTAACAACTTTAAGAATACGAATGGTTAAGGCAGGGTCAGACTGAATAACTTCTGCAATCTGTTCATGGGTGGAATTTTCATCACTCAGCAAGGCTGAGATGCGATTATAAATATCAGGCAGTGATGATAAATCCAGATCATCACTGATTAGCTGGCACATATCCGTCGTTTTATTCATTTGGGGGCATACCGTCCATGCTCTTATTTTAAATTGCGTGTATGCTCCGGATTATAGTGCATAGTTCAGCCGCCTGCCCCTGAGCATGGCTAAAACATATCGACACCATCACGGTTTTTCCAGTCCTGATAAATCCTGTCACTCCATAAACTCTGCAAATAAGCGATCACTGCCAGAACCTCCTTATCCGATAACTTATCCTTAAAGGCCGGCATAGTTCCACCCAGCGGAATACCACCATTTTTTATACTGCGGCTTAACGTACTCAGGGGATGATGCCATGCATGAGCACTGCCGTTTAAAGGCGGCGGTGGATAATTTCCATCGACCAGTGTTTTTTTCCACTGCTTTGTACCCGTTGCATTTTCCTTATGACAGACAATGCAGTTTGCGCGGTAAATTTTCTCACCCAGCTGCAACTGGGATGCGGTATACCAGCGACCATCAAGCCTTGTTTCATCCGGCGTTTGCTGGCAGGCACTTAATAAAAACAAACTGATAAAAATAATTTTTTTCATAAGACAGGCCCGTTATTTTTTGCTCTGTGGTTTTGCTAACCAGAACCACCAGATAATCAGAAAAATTAAAGCAAGGCCTACAATATTGACCAGTATATTCATGATTGTGATCTCTGAATGTTCTTAAGAAACCTCTGATTAATTCTGGACGAAACAGTTTGTATCTCACGCCCCTGATTCAAGGCGACGAATCGCACACAATAGCAGGCTATTGGGTCGATTCGCAACGCAGAAGCAGGGGTGTGAGATGCGAAATGTGAGTTCATGAATTATTCAGAGGTGCCCTTAATATAACGCAGACGGTTAGCATTACTGACCACCGTTACCGACGATAATGCCATAGCCGCGCCGGCCAGCATGGGGCTTAACAATAAACCGGTGAAGGGAAATAAAACACCCGCCGCAACAGGAATACCCAGACTATTATAAATAAAGGCGCCGAATAAATTCTGTTTGATATTACGCACTGTGGCGCGGGAAATAATAAT
>JALTRC010000653.1 GCA_026998145.1 Gammaproteobacteria bacterium | reverse complement strand
GTACTGCCTTGTGCTCGGTTTTGCAGGTGATAATGTGCTTGCCCTTTTTCTGGTAGAAATGGGCGGCGCCTTTAATGGCTAAATTGTCTGACTCGGTGGCGCCGGAGGTCCAGATGATTTCCCGGGGGTCGGCGTTGACCAATGCTGCCACATGGCCGCGGGCTTCTTCTACGGCTTCATCGGCTGACCAGCCAAAGGCGTGGCTGCGGGAGGCCGGGTTACCGAAGTTACCTTCGATGGTTAAACACTGGCACATGGCATCGGCTACGCGCTCGTCCACGGGAGTGGTCGCGGAATAGTCAAAATAAATGGGTAGCTTCATCCGTTCTGTCTCTGCTGTTGCTGTAACACTTCCGCCTGACGACGGGCCAGAATAAAGCGGCCATTGATGCGATCACGCTGAATCGCCAGCTCATGTATGCCGGGGCGATCCACAAACTGGGCCAGGGTAATCCCTTCCAGAAAGCTGTGCAGACGTTCACTCAGCTCCATCCACAGTTCATGAGTTAAACAACGCTCACCACCCTGACAGTTACCTTCCTTGTTGCAGTTGGTAGCATCCACTTTTTCATCCACGGCGCTGATAATATCGGCGATATTGATCTCTTCGGCGGGACGGGACAGACGATAACCGCCGCCGGGGCCGCGCACCCCTTCAACCAGACCGGCTTTACGCAAACGGGAGAATAGCTGCTCAAGATAGGACAGGGAAATTCCCTGACATTGTGAAATATCGGCCAGTGTCACCGGGCCGGCATTATCGTGGATGGCTAAATCCATCATCGCTGTTACGCCATAACGGCCTTTTGTAGATAATCTCATGGGGGGCACCTGTATTCCTGACTAATTTAGTAGGGAATTTATATTAACCTAGTAAATCAGTCAAGTATTATTGCAGGTATTTTGTGGGGAAAAGCGGAGTGCTTTGACGCGAAGGCGCGAAGGGCGCAAAGAAAATGTAGGGAAAATACGATTCAGACCGTTTTTGACACAGAGCCTCAGAGACGAAGAGTCTTTGGGGTTTATTTCATCCTCTACTTACAATACCTCTGTGGCTCCGTGCCTCTGTGTCAGCTTTCGTTTTACCGTTCGTTTTGACAGCAAAGATTATGGGAACTGGGTTCCCGCCTGCGCGGGAACGACAGCCTTTTACCCGCACATGCTTTCCTGGCAGCCTTAGCGTCTTTGCGTCACGGCTGTTTCATTCAGTTCTGTTTTTGACGCAGAGCCACAGAGACGCAGAGTCTTTGGGGTTTATTTCATCCTCCACTTACAATATCTCTGTGGCTCCGTGCCTCTGTGTCAATTCATTTTTACCGTTTGTTTTAGCGAAGATTGTGGAAACATTGGTTTTTTACCAATACAGGCTTTTTCTTTGCGCCCTTCGCGTCTTCGCGTCAAAGCTGTTTAACCCAGCTCCGCCAGCTCCCGGTGCATTTCATCACCATCGGGCATATTCAGTTCCAGCAGGCGGCGCAGGTGGCTAAAGCCTTCCAGATCGATATTATTCCACTGCATACCCCAGTGGTGCTCATTGACATGGCTGATATTGGCCTGCATACGAATCGCCACATCCTCACCCAGCACCAGCTCGACCAGATAGGTCGCATCCATATCCGGCTCCACACCATCCGGTGCTTCAACCAGCACACCCTTAAGAGAAATATCCAGCAGCTCACAGCTCCATTGCTCATCCCCTTTTTCCATAATCACTTCCGCAATAAAAGGCACCCGCTGATACTGACGGCGTTCATTTTCTGTGTTTTGATCGCTCACGAAATCACCTGTTGATGAATAAGTTGCTCAGAGTATAGACGCTCTGGGGCGAGTCGCATTGATCTATAACAAAGCCGCCTGTAGCAGCTGGCGGGTGTATTCATGTTGCGGGGATTCAAACAGGGATTCGGTTTCCCCCTGCTCCACCAGCCTGCCGTGCTGGATCACCATCACCCGATGAGAAATGGCACGAATGACCTTTAAATCATGGCTGATAAACAGATAACTCAGGCCATATTTTTTCTGTAGTTTTAACAGCAGTTCCAGCACCTGCTTTTGCACCGACACATCCAGCGCACTGGTGGGTTCATCCAGCAGCAGCAATTTAGGCCGCAAAATCACCACCCGGGCAA
>JALTRC010000652.1 GCA_026998145.1 Gammaproteobacteria bacterium | reverse complement strand
AGATATGGCTTATGGTTCAGTATTGCATCCGCGCAATTAAAGATTCCATACGATATTTAAAAATACCGGACGATTAATGCCTTTATGTATAAAGCCTTCTGTTAACATAAAATTAAGGCTGGCACCAATATCAATTTTCCATTTTTGTCCAGGTAGTTTAACGGTGAGTCCAAAGCCGAGGTAAGGATCTGGGATGTGTTTGCCATTGCCTATGCTGTCTGTGCTTCCTGAGCGATCAAAATTGTCAAAGCTTAGCCGTCCGTGAAATCCCTGTCTGGGTAATGGCCATGCGGCCAGTATGCGAAGGGTATAGCTAAAGTTTTCCGGCGATAAAAGTTTTTGCTGGAAGCTGATATAAGGTGTCAGGCTTGAATATTTTGTTCCATAGTCAACCACAGCCGAAAAATTATTGTCAGGCAGGCTGGAGTCAAATGAAACGGCAAACTTTTCAATATTGTAATATTCCAGAATCAGGCCATATTGCCATGATTGTGTGTGATTTAATGTATTCGTTCTTGCGCCACTTATGCCATAGTGTTGAGCGCTTCCGCGAGTATCGTTTATCTCAACAGCCAGTGGTGTATTAAAGGGAAGCTTGTTAATAAATGCCGGGTCGAAAGTCGCGGATCCGGGGTTTTGGTTAAACTGCATCAGGTCGGAAAAGATGGAAAACAAATAGCCGCCTGTAGAAGATGTTGGTAGTGTGTATTCCAGTCCAAGCATCAATGTGCTGGCGCCGAAGCGGGAAGCAGATACCTTATTAAAACCTGTTTGTAATCGCAGTTTATTTTGAGAAAAGTTATCGGCTATCCAGGGTAGAGCAAGATAACGTGCATTCATCGGTGATTCAAGTGTGTGCTCAGCTTCATAACCTATACGCTCTGATGCTGTCGATGTATTACTATGCATTGTGAAGGCAAGACTGGTTACGATTGGGATAAGAATAAAATGTAAGCGAAAGCGGCTGTAAACATATAGTTTTTTTGCATGGCTTTTCTGAAGTTTGTTTTTCATTTTACCCATAAGAATCTCAGTGATTTTAGGTGCATAGATCAGCATAAAGGGTGTGTTTAAATTAACCGCAATGATTATGTTTTATTATGATGTTGTTCTACCCGTGCAGCAATTTCTTGTGCGCAAAGTTCTGATAGTGTGTTGCGGTCATAATCACGGCTTTTATAAGTCTGTAAGAAATAGATTTCTACCTGCATGTTTTTACCGTGAATAAATTTATTTACGGAGTCCATCATGCTCATATCATCAATATAAGGAGCATCTGGATGTATGCCGTTTTCGTCAGGATAGGTAATTGCAATGGCCTGTACATCAGCGTTTGCATTAATAGCTGCCTGAAATAAACGGCTATGAAATTTTTTAATGGTTTTGCCATCGGTGGTTGTGCCTTCGGGAAAGATAATCACATTATCTCCCTGTTGAAGTGCATGGGTAATATCGTAAATGGATTGTTCAGCAGCGCCTTTTCGGCCTCGTTGAATAAAAAGTGTGCCGACTTTTCTGGCTAGCCAGCCAATAAGTGGCCAGTGACTGACTTCCTGTTTGGATAAGAAACGCACGGGCAGGCTGGCGCCAATTGCCGGAATATCAAACCATGAAATATGATTGGCCACATACAGGGTGGGCTGGTTATTCGCCTGGCCATGGGTGTGGTGTTGAATATGAAATAAGCCACACAATCGCCGGTTCCACCGGCAGAATAAACGGGCAATCCGGCTATCAGGGTGCAGGCTTCCATTGGCCAGTATAGCGGCCAGAAAAATGCCACTTAATAAATGGATAAAGAGGCGAAAAAGAGTCCAGCCGGTTTTTATCTGTTGCATCTACACCTTATGGAATTTTGTAATTATCTTCGGTCATTAAATCTGTGCCGCATTGCAATTTTGCAATCCATTTCAGAAATTGTTCAATCATTTCACGGCCTTTAAACGGACGGCCATGCTGTGGCACAATCATATCCACATCCAGCTGGCGCACCATATTAACCCATAGCTGACAGACTTTATTATTAACCATATAGCGTTTGTGAAAGCCTTCCATGGATGGAATATGAGCAGCAAAATCTTCCACCGGATTCTCCGGCCCTTCATCAACAATGGAGGCTCCCATGTCGCC
>JALTRC010000651.1 GCA_026998145.1 Gammaproteobacteria bacterium | reverse complement strand
CTTTACGGCCACAGCCCGCCAGTATCGTTATGTGATTTTAAATCGTCAGGGGCGTCCCGCATTATTGAGTAAACGGGTTTGCTGGCGACACGGTGATATTAATGTGCAGGCCATGCATGATGCGGCCCAGGCGCTTATTGGGGAAAATGATTTCAGCTCTTTTCGCTCCGCCGCCTGTCAGGCGAGCCATGCCATGCGCAATGTGCACTGGGTAAAAGTCAGCCGGCAAGGGGACTTTATTTATATTGATATTGAAGCCAATGCATTTTTACATCATATGGTGCGTAATATTGTCGGTTCTTTGCTTATGGTGGGAACAGGCGAAAGGCCAACCGAGTGGATGGCTGAACTCATGCAGATAAAAGATCGCAATCAGGCGGGGCCAACAGCGGTGGCGGACGGGCTTTATCTGGTGCATGTGAGCTATCCGGATAATGCGGGGGTTCAGGTGCCCCTGTCTCAACCCCGCTTTGCGTAAAACTGTAAAGAAATCCGAGTGGAAAAATCGCTTTCTGACGAAATAGTTTACACTTTCCGTTCGTTTGTATCATATTGGTGTTGCTAAATGATTGAATAAAATGAGAAAAATTATTTTGGCATGTAACGTGCTGTGTATCGGTAAGTTTTTAGGAAATGAAATTAATGTTAAACAAATATTCACTTGGCCTGTTAATCGCAACAGGCATATATGCAACAACTTCACAGGCAGCCTATCTAACAGAGTCTTATGCTGATAACAGTGTTATCACTTCGGCTCAGTTTATTGATGATATTTATTTTACCAGTGGCTATGACGCGGATATTAACACTGAATCCGGTATTAATATTTCAACCTCGTCATTGCATGCCAGTGTTTTAGCTTCAGGCGATAACACTGTTGATTTTTATGGTTTTAATGGAATCGCTGGTCAGGCTTATTTTGATATTGACTATGCCATGGACTTCGGTGGCTCATTCGATTCCTGGATGCAGTTATATGATGCATCCTTTAATCTGCTTGCCACAAATGATGACTCGTCTATTGAATCGGGTTCAGTGCATAGTTACGATAGTTTTATTAGCTACAATCTAACCTCAAATGATGTTTATTATGTGGCTGTAGGTAGCTACCCATCATTAGGTGATATTCCATTTGGCGCCAACTATACCTTACAGATCAGCCAGCAGGTCAGCCCTGTTCCTGTACCGGCTGCGGTATGGCTGTTTGGTTCCGGCTTGCTGGCTTTAGCCGGTTTTATGCGTAGAAAGCAAAACGTTTAAGAATCGCCTGGCATATTGACTGAAAAAGCCTCTGCACCCGCAGAGGCTTTTTTTATGTTTGACGTTTAATATGGATAAATTTGATATTCGCAATACTGGCATTATTTTTCTGTTAAAATTAGCCGTTTTTTAGCGAGCCCTGTCAGTGAATCCACGCACCCGAATCAAAATCTGCGGCATTACCCGTATCCAGGACGGTGTTGAAGCTGTGCGTCTGGGTGTGGATGCTATCGGGCTGGTGTTTTATGAAAAAAGCCCGCGGCATGTTTCATTGCAGCAGGCGCAGGATATTTGCGAGGCTCTGCCAGCCTTTGCCACGGTGGTGTCATTATTTTTAAATCCCACCAAGGTGCAGGTGCAGCAAGTGCTGGATGCATTGCCGATTGATTTGCTGCAATTTCACGGCAGCGAGACAGCGGATTTTTGCCGTCAGTTTGACAGGCCCTATATTAAAGCCATCGGCATGGATGGGGAGCATGACTGTGGTGAGCTGATGGCAGCCTATCCGGACAGCCGCGGCTTTTTGCTGGACAGCCATAAAATCGGGGCAGCAGGTGGTACAGGCGAAGCCTTTAACTGGCTGGCCATTCCCGAAGCATATCGTCAGTCAATTATCCTGGCAGGTGGTTTGAATCCTGATAATATTGCCCGGGCGGTGCGTGAAGTGCGCCCCTTTGCAGTAGATCTAAGCTCTGGTGTGGAATCATCGCCGGGCATTAAAGATGCGGCCAAAATGGCGCAGCTAATCCATGAGGTTAAACGAGTCGATTGTGAGCAAGACTGAAACAGATTATTACGCCATGCCTGATGAGCGTGGCCACTTTGGTATTTACGGGGGCAAGTTTGTTGCCGAAACCCTGATGGAGCCCATCGAGGAGCTGCGCCGCGCCTATGAGGAAATGAAGCAGGATAAGGAATTTCAGGCGGAGTTTGACCGGGATCTGGCCTATTACGTTGGCCGCCCCAGCCCTTTGTATCATGCCGAGCGCTGGTCAAAAGAGCTGGGCGGGGCGCAGATTTATTTGAAGCGTGAGGATTTAAATCACACCGGCGCTCACAAGGTGAATAACACCATTGGTCAGGCGCTGCTGGCTCGTCGCATGGGTAAAACCCGCATTATTGCCGAAACCGGTGCCGGTCAGCACGGGGTGGCTTCGGCGACTGTGGCGGCCCGCTTTGGTATGGAATGTGTGGTGTATATGGGCGAGGAAGATGTGAAACGTCAGGCGCCTAATGTGTATCGCATGAAATTACTGGGAGCCAAAGTGGTGCCTGTAACCTCCGGTTCCCGAACATTAAAAGATGCCCTGAACGAAGCCATGCGCGACTGGGTCACCAATGTGGATAATACGTTTTACATTATTGGTACGGTGGCCGGGCCACATCCTTATCCTGCCATGGTGCGGGATTTCCAGACCATTATCGGCCGCGAAGCCCGTGAGCAGATTCAGGTGCAAACCGGCCGTCTGCCGGATGCCCTGGTGGCCTGTGTGGGTGGCGGCTCCAATGCCATTGGTCTGTTTCATCCTTTTCTGGGTGATGAAAGCGTGGAGATTTTCGGCGTGGAAGGTGGCGGTGATGGTGTGGATACGCCCAATCATGCGGCGCCTTTATGTGCCGGCAGCCCCGGTGTGCTGCATGGTAATCGCACTTATTTAATGGAAGATCATAATGGTCAGATCACCGAAACCCACTGCATATCGGCCGGTCTGGATTACCCCGGCGTTGGCCCTGAACATGCCTGGTTAAAGGATATTGGCCGCGCCAGTTATGTATCGGTCACAGACGATGAAGCCCTGGCGGCCTTTCATAAACTGACCCGCACAGAAGGTATTATCCCGGCGCTGGAATCCTCCCATGCCCTGGCCTATGGTGAAAAGCTGGCGAAAACCATGTCGCCGGAGCAGCAGATTATTATCAATCTGTCCGGCCGTGGTGATAAAGACATCAACACCATTGCAGACATTGAGGGGATTAAATTATGAGTCGCCTCAAATCCCGTTTTGCCCGGTTAAAAGCCGATAACAAACAGGCGCTGATTCCCTTTGTCACCGCCGGTGACCCCCATCCATCCATTACCGTTGGATTGTTGCACGATATGGTGAAAGCAGGTGCCAGTGTTTTGGAGCTGGGTATTCCCTTCTCTGACCCCATGGCTGAAGGCCCGGTGATTCAGGCCGCCTGTGAGCGGGCGCTGGAGCACAATGTCAGCCTGAAAGATGTGCTGGGCATGGTAAGCGAATTCCGCCAGCAGGATAATGACACCCCCATTGTATTGATGGGTTATGCCAATCCGGTAGAAGTCATGGGTTATAAAACCTTTGCCGAAGCTGCCGCCAAAGCGGGTGTGGATGGCCTGATTATTGTGGATCTACCACCGGAAGAGGGTGAGGATCTGGTGGCTGAGCTACGCGCTAATAATATTGATATGATCTTCCTGCTGGCACCCACCAGCACCGAAGAGCGTATTGAAAAAATCTGTCAGATGGCATCCGGCTTTGTTTATTATGTATCCTTAAAAGGGGTGACGGGTGCTGCCAATCTGGATGTGCAGAGCGTGCAGGATAAGGTGCAGCAGATTCGTCAACACACGGATATTCCGGTAGGTGTCGGCTTTGGTATTGGCACTGCGGAAAAAGCCGCCAGTGTATCGGCAGTTGCCGATGCGGTAGTCGTTGGCAGCGCAATTGTTAAGCGGGTTGCAGAAAATGCCAATGACGGGGAAAGAATTTCGGCAGAAGTGTGTGCTTTGTTATCATCCATGCGGCAGGCTATGGATATTGAAAGTTGAAAGTTGAAAGTTGTAAGTTGTAAGTTGTAAGTTGTAAGTTGTAAGTTGAAAGTTGAAAGTTGTAAGTTGTAAGTTGTAAGTTGTAAGTTGTAAGTTGTAAGTTGTAAGTTGTAAGTTGTAAGTTGTAAGTTGTAAGTTGTAAGTTGTAAGTTGTAAGAGCAGTCAGGTAGATGTCTTGTTTTCTGTCATTCCCGCGCAGGCGGGAATCCAGAGAGCTATCTTACCGGGCATTTAGATTCCCGCCTACGCGGGAATGACACAAGAGCTTATAAAATCCTTAACTTGTAATTTATAACTTTCAACTTCCCTCCCCCAAACCAAACAAGGCACGGTTATTAAAGCCTGAACAGAATAAAGCAAAAAATCATAAAGGTAATATTATGAGCTGGTTTGAAAAATTAATGCCCTCCAGAATCCGCACGGAAAGCACCAATAAAAAAGGTTCGGTGCCGGAAGGTTTATGGACCAAATGTGATGCCTGTAATGCGGTTTTGTATCGGGCGGAGCTGGAACGGAATCTGGAAGTGTGCCCCAAGTGTAATCACCATATGCGCATGGGCGCTCGCAAGCGTCTGGAGGCTTTTCTGGATGAGTCCCAGCGGGAAGAGATTGCCGCCAATCTTGAGCCGATTGATATTTTAAAATTCAAGGACAGTAAAAAATACAAAGACCGTATTATGCAGGCGCAAAAAGCCACCGGCGAAAAAGATGTGCTGGTGGTAATGAAAGGCCAGGTGAAAACCCTGCCCGTTGTTGCGGCGGCATTTGAGTTCAAGTTTATGGGCGGCTCCATGGGCTCGGTGGTAGGTGAAAAATTTGTCCGCGCCGCCAATGTGGCGCTGGAGCAGAATATTCCTTTAATCTGTTTTTCCGCATCCGGCGGTGCCCGTATGCAGGAGGCACTGTTTTCATTAATGCAGATGGCGAAAACCAGTGCGGTGCTGCAAAAAATGGCTGCCCGTGGTGTGCCTTTTATTTCCGTTATGACAGATCCTACCATGGGCGGCGTGTCCGCCAGTCTGGCCATGCTGGGTGATATCAATGTGGCCGAGCCTAAAGCATTAATCGGTTTTGCCGGCCCGCGGGTGATTGAACAGACCGTGCGGGAAACTCTGCCGGAAGGTTTTCAGCGTAGTGAGTTTTTAGTGGAACATGGCGCTATTGACATGATTATCGACCGCCGGGATATGCGCGATAAAATCGCCGGCCTGATTAGCATGATGCAAAACAAGCCTGCGGCCTGAAATATTACGGTGTCCACACACATACCTGTAAACGTCAATATTTCTGATGTCTAAAGCATTTACAGGCTTTGCGTTTTTGCGGATAAGCTGTCTTTTAAAATGAAATTCCACACCCTCCCCGAATGGCTCGCCTGGCAGGAAAGCCTGCATTATAAGGAAATTGATCTGGGGCTTGAGCGTGTGCAGCAGGTGCTGAAAAGGCTGCAATTGTCGGCGGATTTTGTCTGCCCCCTTATTACGGTTGCGGGCACCAATGGCAAAGGCTCAACCCTTGCCATGCTGGAAAGCATATTACTGGCCGCCGGTTATTCCACTCTCTGTTATAGCTCGCCTCATTTATTTGTTTATAACGAACGCATTCGCCTAAATGGTCAGAACGCCAGTGATGATGCACTTTGTGATGTGTTTGAATATATTGATCAGGCGCGCGGCGATATTCCCCTGAGCTATTTTGAATTTGGCACTCTGGCGGCCATTGTAATGGCGGCCCAGCAGCAGGTGGATGTGCTGGTGCTGGAAGTGGGGCTGGGGGGGCGTCTGGATGCGGTGAATGTGCTCAATGCCGATGTGGCCATTGTGACCACCGTGGATATCGATCATACGGACTGGCTGGGCAATGATATTGAAACCATCGCCCGTGAAAAAGCCGGCATTTTTCGCCCTCATCGCCCCGCTTTTTATGGGGGGCTGCGGCCTGCGCAAAGTCTGCTGGATTATGCAGATAAAATAAAAGCCGATCTGAAAGTCGCTGGCCGGGATTATTTATATCAGGCCATAGGCTCCCGGCACTGGCGATTAATGGGAGCCAGCCAGCCATTTGAAACCCTGCCGCTACCAGCCATCCCCGGCGCCTGCCAGATGCAGAACGGGGCGCTTGCCGTAATGGCTCTGGATGCTCTGCCTGCCGTGTCGATAAATGCCGAGCAGGTAGCAGCAGGTTTGCAAAAGGTATCGCTGGCCGGGCGCTTTCAGCAGATACATGCCCGGCCGGCGGTCTATGTGGATGTGGCCCATAATGCCCAGGCGGCTGGGGCGCTGGCGCAGCTGCTGGCAGATGAGCCAGTGTCCGGGCGAACACTCGTGGTGCTTGCCATGCTGGCGGATAAAGCGGTGCAAAAAGTGATAGCCGCCTTATGGGAGCAGGTTGATGAGTGGTTTAGCGCCGGCTTGTCAGTGCCCCGGGGGCTGGGAGCCGATGAGATGGCAAAAGCACTGAATCAGGCGGCAACTAATGGTACACTTTGCGCCTGCAAAACAGTGGCAGAGGCCTGTGAAAAAGCCTTGCTGTCGGCAGACGAAGATGACCGGATTATTGTGCTGGGATCATTTTATACAGTGGCTGAAGCCAGCCGTTTTTTT
The DNA here is from genome assembly GCA_026998145.1 of Gammaproteobacteria bacterium. Classification (GTDB taxonomy): domain Bacteria; phylum Pseudomonadota; class Gammaproteobacteria; order SZUA-229; family SZUA-229; genus JALTRC01. The sequence goes on along the minus strand of JALTRC010000651.1, from coordinate 30 downwards.
CATTCATCGGGCTGATCGAATGACGCATCA
>JALTRC010000650.1 GCA_026998145.1 Gammaproteobacteria bacterium | reverse complement strand
TGTCCTCTGTGGTGAAATGTTTTCCAGTCCTTAAAAGTCTGTTGGCAGACCTCTAAGGAGTGAAAAAAAACCCCCGCAGAGCGAGGGCTTTTTTAACAGGACGTTCGACTTACTTATGAACGCCCAGTTTGTCTCTCCAGCCAGGATACAGAGCATCTGCATCATGCTCGAAAGATTCGAATGCGCGAGCAAATTCTTTATGCTCCTTGGCGTATTCGATTGGATCAGCGCCTTCTTTCCAGCACTCATATGCCTGGCGCAGTGAGATTGCACCGGCAGCAGGAGAATCGATGTGACCGTAAGAACCACCACCAGAGGTGTTGATTACATTACCGTGACCCAGGTTCTCGAAGAAGCCAGGCAGACGCAGGGCATTCATGCCGCCAGAAATAATTGGGGTTGTTGGCTTCATGCCATACCATTTCTGGTAGTAAACAGGACCCTGACACTCATCACGTTCAATCATGTATGCAATGATCTTGTCAGATGCATCACCTTCCATCTTGCCGTAGCCCATAGTGCCTACGTGGATACCGGAAGCACCCATCAGACGAGACATTTTGGCCAGAATATAAGCAGTGTAACCACGCTTGGAAGAAGGTGAAGTTACCGCACCGTGGCCTGCACGATGATAATGCAGGTACTGGCTTGGGTAGTTACGGCGGGCTGTTGTCACCATGCCCGGGCCACCCACATAACCGTCAACCAGGAAGGCTAAACGAGGCGCATCTTCACCGAACAGTTCCAGTGCATAGTCAGCACGGGCGCACATTTCGTGATGATCGTCCGCTGTGATATTCATAGAGAACAGCTTGGGCTCGCCAGTTTCGTCCTGAGCGCGCTTCATGGCGTCATGAACTAAAGGTAATACCTTCTTCAGCGGGCAGAAAACCTGATTACCCTGAGGTTCGTCATTCTTGATGAAGTCACCACCCAGCCAGAACTGGTATGCTGCTTCAGCAAATGGCTCAGGACGCAGACCTAATTTAGGCTTGATAATAGTACCGGCAATATAACCACCGTTTTCACGGGGACGACCCAACTGGAACCACAGGTCAGAGATGTCCATAGATGGGCCATCAAACAGGCGCAGCATCTTGGGCGGCATGTAGAAGTCGAACATCTGGGAGTTCTTGATGTCACCCATGCCCTGGTTATTACCAATGGCCAGCGTCAGGAAAGACACGATCATGGCGCGACCATCGATAACATTACGATCGAACAGCTCATTTGGATAAGCAATCTTCATAATGCCTTTGGCTTCATCGATTTCATAAACTAAAGCGTCAACGCCTTTGGTGAAATCATCCGTTGTTGAAACTTCAACATTCGTACCGGTTGAGGATTCAGCGGCAAAGTGAGCTGCGGCTTCCAGATAACCATGGCCTTCAGCAGGCTCCATAGTGTAAGCAACCAGAATGTGATTGCCATCGGCAAGTAACTTGTCTTCGTCTAAGCTGAGGTCTGAGTAGCGACCTGTTTGATCTAATAAAGCCATTGAATGGTCTCCTTATAAAAATTCTGTCTGGCGGTGCATAGGGCGCCTGTTTACCAGGGACGGCTACTATAGAGCTGCTTAAACATAATTAACACTCAATGTTTTTGATTGTTATAATAATGTATTACTTATGGTTGTAACGGGAGTATCACAAAATGGCTTTAAACCTGACTTTTCGCCAGCTAAAGGTATTTGAGTCCGCTGCCCGGTACCTGAGTTATACCCGTGCAGCCGAGGAGTTACACCTGAGTCAGCCGGGTGTTTCCATGCAAATCAAACAGTTAGAAGAGGCGGTGGGGCTGCCTTTGTTTGAGCAGATCGGCAAAAAAATGCATCTGACCGGCGCCGGGCGGGAAATTTATGCCTATAGCCAGAGCATTGGCCATCTGCTGGATGAGGCAGAGGTGGTGCTGGAAGAGTTAAAGGGCGTAAGTAGCGGACGGCTGGCCATATCCGTTGCCACCACCGCCAGCCATTTCGCCACCCGATTGCTGGCGGCTTTTTCCCGCCGTTATGAAGGCATTACCATCAGTCTGGATATTACCAACCGGGAAAGCCTGAAACATCAGCTGGAAAATAATCAGCCGGATCTGGTGATTATGGGGCAACCGCCGGAAGGGGTGGAAACCGAATCGGAAACCTTTATGGAAAATCCTCTGGTGATGATTGCCCCCGCCAATCATCCGCTGGCCAAAGAGACAAATATTCCGCTAATGCATTTTGAAGATGAGCATTTTGTGGTGCGGGAAAGTGGCTCCGGTACCCGGAGCGCCATCCAGCGTTTTTTTGATGAACACGGGGTGAGTTTTCACACGGGTATAGAGATGAGTTCCAATGAAGCCATCAAGCAGGCGGTGGAAGCCGGGCTGGGGCTGGGGATCGTATCCATCCACACCCTGGAGCTGGAGCTGGAAACCGGGCGACTGGTGGTGCTGGATGTGGAGGATTTTCCGATTATGCGTCACTGGCACATTGTGCAGCGTAGCGGTAAACGGCTGTCCCCGGCGGCGCAGACCTTCAAGCGGTTTGTGCTGGATGAGGCTGAGCAGTTTATTCGCCTACCCGGCCAGTAAATATAAAAACGTAGGGTGGAACAAGCAAAGCGGTTCCACCATTATCTGCGCTGAAGGTGGAACCGCTTTGCTTGTTCCACCCTACCTTAAAAATGATCTTAGAGAATCAGCGATCCCCTTTCATGGCATAATCCAGCCGGCTAATGGCCCACAGGTTGCTGCCGGTGTTTAACAGCTCCAGACTAAATACAATATGAATGCCCTCAATATCGGCATATTCAATCAGGTTCTTTTTCAGTTCATTAAAGACATCATCTGCCACATGAATATCACCCGCAAGCCGTTCGTTTTCCAGCTGCATCAGGCCCAGCTGTATCTGGCCATCTTCCGTCTGCCCGTAGGATGGTGTTTGGGTCGCGTGTATAAAACGCAGGCTGATGCGGTTTGCGGCTAATGGTGTGGCTGGCAGCTGCCCCTCAATCAGCAGACTGCGGCCGCTATTATCGGCCTGGTGCTGAATAGCCTGGGTGAGGGAATATAAATGGGTCCATTGATTAACGGAAAATTTGATCTGTTCGGTCTGCGCCATAATCGCCACTTGTTATATCAGGAAAGGTGGGGTGATTTTATCGCAAAATGGAGCGAATGCTCAGCCGTGGGAGTCGATTAAAACCGGCTGATCAACAGGCTGCTCTTCAATTTTAAACATTTCCAGAAAATAGCTGTGTTTTTCCGGGTCGATGAGATGCTCGATATTTTTCTGGATGGTGTTGTAATGTTTTTTACATTCCAGCGCATTACATAAGTAGGCATGATTCCAGAAGGGTGCATCAAACAGCTTTAGCACATCCTCTTCGCTCATATTTTTGACGGTCTCTTCTCCTGCCAGCTGGCGATCGTCATGGTTATACCAGCTGATGAGTATTTTTATATAAGTATGCGCAACCATAATATTTATGTCCCGAGGTGACCATCCTGTGTCTGCAAGGGTGCAGCATATAAAAAACAGACCTGGGTCGTATTGATAAGAATCAATAACTTGAGGCTTAGTTCAGCATGTTATAAGCTGCCCGTCTGACAAAATGCAGCTTTGCCGAGGAAACGATCTTGTACAAACAGGCCGGGCGCCGATTACAACGTATACTGGATGCCAGCGGCGCCCAGATATTTGATGGCCGCCAGATCGGCGTTGAAAAGGAAAGCCTTCGGGTGTCTTCAGAAGGCCGCATTTCTCCCAGCGCTCACCCGCAGGTACTGGGTTCGGCACTGACTCACCCCTATATCACCACTGATTATTCCGAAGCCATGCTGGAATTTATCACCCCGCCGTTAATGCATACGGACGAGGTGATTGATTTTCTGCGCAATACCCAGGCCCATGTGTATCAGCAGCTCCATGATGAGATTTTATGGGCTACCAGCATGCCCTGTGTGCTGGCCGGTGATAACAGTATTCCTCTGGCTCGATATGGCAGCTCCAATGCGGGCAATATGAAAACCGTCTACCGGCGCGGGCTGGGGCATAGATACGGGCGGGTGATGCAGGTAATATCCGGGGTGCACTTCAACTATTCCCTGCCAGCGGCTTTCTGGGAGCTGTACCAGCAGATGGAAGCTAACAGCGGGTCATTACAGGATTTTATTTCCGCGGAATATTTCGGCCTGATTCGTAATCTGCAACGCTTTGGCTGGTTAGTGCCTTATTTATTCGGCGCATCGCCGGCCGTATGTAAATCTTTTTTAGGTGATGCCCCCACCAGCCTGCAATCCTTTAATGACAACACCTATTACCATCCCTATGCAACCTCTTTGCGCATGGGGGATATTGGTTATCAGAATAATAAGGAAAATGAAATCGGTGTTAAGGCCTGTTATAACAATCTGGACTCATACGTTAAAACCTTAAGCTGCGCCATTGAAACACCCTGTGAAGAATATGAAAAAATCGGCGTTAAAGTGAACGGTGTCTATCAGCAGCTCAATGCCAATTTATTGCAGATTGAAAATGAATATTACAGCACCGTGCGCCCCAAACAGATTTTGCAGGGCAATGAAAAACCGGTGCTGGCATTATCCCGCCGGGGTGTTGCCTATGTGGAGCTGCGTTCACTGGATGTGAATGCCTTTGACCCTCTGGGCATTAATGAAACCCAGTTGCGATTTTTAGAAGCCTTTATGATTTTCTGCCTGTTGCATCCGGGGGAGCTGATTTCAGCGGACGAGCAGAAAATGATCGACGGTAATGAATTGAATGTGGCCCATTATGGCCGCGACCCTGAATTAAAATTACAGCGGCCGCAAGGGGATATTTCGTTGAAATACTGGGCGCTGGAAATCTGTGAAGAAATGCGCGGCATCTGCGAGATGCTGGACAGCCGTTACGACAATGCTCCCTATAGTCGTTCACTGGCCGAACAGTGTGAAAAAATCCATTATCCGGAAATGACCCCTTCAGCCATCATGCTGCAAACCATGCGGGATAAAAACGAGGGCTTTTATCATTTTGCCCGGCGTATGTCACAACAGCATAATGCTTATTTCTGTGATGTCACACTGGACCAGAAAACACAGGATTTTTATCAGCAGGCAGCAGCTGATTCCATTAAAAAACAACAGCAAATAGAAGCCAGTGATAATCAGTCTTTTGATGATTATCTGGCGGCCTATTTTGCACAGCAATAAAGGTAGCAAGATGGCGCTGGATTTTTTTATTATTGATGTTTTTACCTCGCAGCGATTTGAGGGGGCGCAGGTGGCGGTGTTTCCTCAGGCGGATGGCTTAAGTGATGAGCAAATGCAACGGCTGGCCCGGGAAATGAATCTGACCGAAAGTATATTTATTTTAGCGCCCGAGAATAAAAAATCCCTGGCCGCCATTCGCCTGTTTTCTCCACAGCAGGAAGTGTTTTATGCCGGGCATCCGGTGATCGCTGCGCTTTATGCCATGCATATCAGGCAGCCAATTGGTGGGGAAGATTATCAGCTGGAAGTTGCTGGCCGTGAGTTGGCTGTTGAAATAAACGGCGCAGGGGATGATATAAAAATACATTATATTTGCGCTGAAGCGATTCGCATGGATAGCTATGTGCCATCTGCCAGAGAGCTGGCGGAATTTTTAAACCTGGAGGAAAAAAGTATTCAGCAGGAATATGCGCCCATGCTGGTGAGCCGGGGTGAAGATTATTTAATGGTGCCGGTAAAAGATCAGCAGGCGTTACGCTCAGCAAGTTTTAATCAGAATAAATGGCTGATGTCATTTGTGGCCTCACTGGCCAGTAAAATTTTTGTGTTCTGTGAAGCGGACAATACAGATGCAGATTATTGCGGACGCTTGCTGGGCAAGGATATTGCCGATCATGAAGACCCGCCAGTCGGCCCGGCAGCGCCTGCCTTTGCCGCCTATCTTATGCATGATAAAGCAGAAGGAAAACGCAACGCCGTACTGCAACGGGGTGGAGGCAAACTGCGCAAAAGTTTATTGCATCTTGAAATTGAAAAAACAGCCGATGCCACACCATTAATTAAAGTGGGTGGCTCGGCTGTGCTTATGGCCAAAGGTACTATCGAAATTTAATTTCCATAATGGGCAAACATTTGCGTAATTTTCATGGCGGCATTGAGCTGCATAAACTCACCGGCATCCGTGCCATTTTGATTACGATATAAAAGAATAATGCTTTGCTCTCCGGTCAATACATGTTGAAATTCAAATTTCAAATCAGGGTATGCCTGTAGGCCTTTTTTAAAATAATCTTCCACGGCCTTTTTGCCTTCAATAAGGGGGCGCTCCAGCAGCTTTTGGGCAATAGGTGAAACCAGGCGGATATTGTTATCGTAGCAATCCATAATGGACTGAATGTCATGGCTGTTCCATGCCCTGATCCAGTTGTGGGAGAATGCAATGGCATCGGCTTCTGTTAGCATGGCTCCTCCTGTTTATCGCCGATACAGGGCGGTGATTTTTGCAGAGGCCAGGGCATTGGCTTTAATCATATAACCCACCAGTGCATTGGATGAATCTGCTTTAACATTCAAATGATCGACAGACAGTGCATACACGGTAAATTCATAATGATGTGCCCGGCTGCCTGGCGGTGGACATGGGCCGCCGAATCCACGGGCGCCAAAATCATTTTGTATTTGCAGGCTGCCGGCAGGTGCTATGTTTTTAGCCGGATTGCCGGCATCTTTTTTCAG
>JALTRC010000649.1 GCA_026998145.1 Gammaproteobacteria bacterium | reverse complement strand
GTTAAACCGGCAATAACGGGAATATCATCACAACCGATATTACCGGTCATGGCGCGCAAATTACCTGGAATGGTCGGCTTGGGGCCAAATGTTGTAAAGCGGTTACGGAACACGGCGCCACCATAACCAAAGTCCCAGTTGCCCGGTGTATATACATCAATACCAAAGGCATTCATGGGTACCATCATGGCATCACCCAGGGTAAACATGGCTTCGGCACTGCCGTGAGTCAGATCACCTGTTGACAGTAAAACCGCCTGTGGGTTATCGGCGCGAATATCATCAACAACCGTTTTTAAACGGGCCAGGCCGCCGGAGCTGGCAACCTGACGTTCGCTGCCATCAGGATTTTTCAGTACCGCCGCATGGGGCACCAGGGTACCGTGCAGGTCGCCCATTTCGATCAGTGTTAATACGCTGCTATCGGCAATAGCCTGCGTTCCATAAGACCCCATGACGAGCGCCATGGACAATAAGGTTTTACAGCCCAGTGAGGACTTTTTAATCTGCTTCATTTTCTATCCTTTAACATTTTTCGAGATTACCCGATTTCACAGGAGCTACCGTAGAGTAAATGTCAAAGGGGATATGACCTATAGGGAAATTCCTTAATGGTCATAGGTGGCAAACTGATTAGAAAATAAGGATATGCTTTTTTAAGGCGTTTGCAAAACGCTCAAAAGAGAATATTTTAGAAAGGAAAAAAGATTGTTTCTTATCACAGCGGTAATCCCTACCACATCAGATCATCGGGAATCTGATAATCAGCATAAGGATCATTTTCATCCGCTGTTTCTGCCTCCGGCTCAAGCAATACAACCCGTTTGCCATTACGCTGCTGAATCTTTTCCGCCACCGACAGGGGCACCAGTTCATAGCGGCCATCAATACGGGCGATTCCCAGCCTGCCCTGCATGATCTGTTTTTTTAAATCATCGTTTACATAAATGCGTTTCACTTTTTTATTGTGTTCAAAGTGATACACAATCTCACAGCTGTCATCACGGGGAATCAGGTGATCTGTAATCAGCTGATTGATTTCAGCCGATAATGCCTTGCGCCTTGCCTCTTCCTGTTTTTTAAGATTCAGCTCACGATCCCGTCTGGCTTTTTCCTCGGCGGCTTTTTTCGCTTTTAATGCCGCCTCATCAACAGCCGCCTTTTTTTTAGGCTGCTGTTTATTTTTTTTATGTTTGGATTTTTTGGCCTGCTGCACCTGCTGTTTGGTGACCAGGCCCGCTTTTAACAGCTGCTCCTGAAACGGGTTATGCATTGTCTTTTCTCTAAAATTTAAACCGAATGATTATAAATGCCAAATACTACGATATTGTTAAAATCTATAACACCTTTATGCCGCATTCTGCGCATTACGTCCAGCAGAAGATCGGCGACGATTCTGATTACGGTTATTGCCATTAGCCGCAGATGATTTTTTCCGTGGCGTATTTTTCCCTGCCGGGCGGCTGCGTTTTTGCTGTTGCCTGCCGCGACCATTTTGAATCGGCTCGGCCTTGATGGACGGATCAGGCGCATAGCCATCAATCACCACTTTGGGAATATCCCGCTTCATTAAACGCTCAATATCCTTTAACAGTTTCAGCTCATCCACACACACCAGCGACATGGCTTCCCCTTCATTACCGGCGCGGCCGGTACGACCAATGCGATGCACATAGTCCTCTGCCACATTAGGCAGTTCAAAATTCACCACATGGGGAAGCTGATCAATATCCAGGCCTCGCGCCGCAATATCCGTGGCCACCAGCACTCGAATTTTACCATCCTTAAATTCCGCCAGCGCGCGGGTACGCGCAGCCTGACTTTTATTGCCGTGAATGGCCGCGGCGGTAATGCCATCGGTTTCCAGTTGTTTAGTCAAGCGATTGGCGCCGTGTTTGGTGCGGGTAAACACCAGCACCTGCTGCCAGTTATTACTGCCAATTAAAAACGACAGCAGCTCACGTTTGCGGCCCTTGTCCACCGGGTGCACAACCTGACTAACCCGCTCCGATGCAGTATTACGTTGCGCCACTTCAATCAGCGTGGGGGCATGCAGCAGCTCATTGGCCAGACGTTTAATCTCATTGGAAAAGGTGGCAGAAAATAATAAGGTCTGTTTGTGTTTGGGCAGCAATGCCAGCA
>JALTRC010000648.1 GCA_026998145.1 Gammaproteobacteria bacterium | reverse complement strand
ACATCCTGCCCGTCTTTCTGGTGGAATCCGGACAAGTTTCTGGGGCCGGCTGCCTTGTTACAGGCGGCTCGCTTTATTAATGACAGTCGGGATCAGGCCACAGACGAGCGACTGGCGGCACTGGATGATCCGTTTAAATTATTCCGCTGCCACACCATTATGAACTGTGTGCAGGTGTGCCCCAAGGGCTTGAACCCCACTAAGGCCATCGGCGATATTAAAAAAATGATGGTGAAAAAGTCCTTCTAATGAACCAGAGCAATATGCCCGCCACAGGAGAAGATTCAGCCCTGCGCTGGCGTTGCCGCCGGGGAATGCTGGAGCTGGATATTATGCTCAATCATTTTCTGGATGATGAATACGCCCGCCTCAGTGCCGGGGAAAAACAGCTGCTGGATCAGCTGCTGGATTACCCGGATCAATTGCTGTTTGATCTGCTACTGGATAATATGAAATCAACGGATAAAGGAATATCCCAGCTTGTCACGCGCATACGCCACGCCCTTACGGCTTGATATAAAGCCACACGCCACCCGACAATACTTTTTTCTTTTGATTGCTGCGATCAGCATGGCTGCTGTATGGCTGGCCAATATTGTAATGGGGTTGAAGATGTTGTTATGGCTGCTGGTGATATTGGCAGGCTGGCGCAGCTATCGGCATAACAGGCTTGCCTGTAGCCTGATCTGGCAGCAGCATAATCACTGGATTTTGGTCATGGATGATGAGTCACTGGAAGCTCGCCTGTTGCCGGGCAGTTTTAACTCGCCTTTTTTAATGGTGCTGAATTTTGCCCTGTTAACAGGTGACCGTAAAACACTACTGCTATTGCCGGCAGAAGTGGAGGGGGAGGCTTACCGGCGTTTGCGGGTGAGGTTTCGAGTGGAGGCGGGGAAGTTATTCAGAGAAGGTAGCTAAAGCCCTTTAGGTCCGGGCTATGGACTCCCCTCTTTAACAAAGAGGGGCCGGGGGAGATTTGTCTCAGACCGTAATCCCCCTCAATCCCCCTTTTTCAAAGGGGGAAGTTATAAAAGCCTTCTTGCTATCTTTATCCAAAAGCATCCGGAATAAAGCCAGCTATTACAGGCTATAATTCACCCATGAGTCAAATTCCCGGATACGGTTGCGAAGATGTCAGTCCCAAAGGTTTTGTCAGCCTGATGGATATTTATGAAAGCAACTATATAAAACTGCGCAAGCTAATGCCCAACCCCTGGCTGCTGGAAGATTCCGTTATCTCCAAGGCAGCGGGGCATCTGGATCTGTATTTAAAAATTATTGAGCGCAGCCGCTACACCACCACCATCTATCTGAGTTACTGTTTTCCCACCGACCACGGTCTGCAAATGGAGCCGAATTTAAAAGTGCGGGTATATCACGATGCCCAGCAGGCTGAAGTACTGGCCGGGCATTTACATCATGGTCGCTGGGTGCTGGACAAACTGCCTGCCAAAGCCTGTCGCGAGCGCTGGCTGCTAAATCGTTTCTTTAATCGCTGGCTGGGTTATTGTCTGGGGCAGGGGCACAGTTTTGCGCCTTTTGTAATGGATTCCAAAGAGGCCATTGCCCGGCAGATTCATGCGGCTGCTTCAACGGGTGATTGAACTTTTTATTTTGACGCGAAGGCGCAAAGGACGCGAAGCTGGATGGTGTTAAGGAACCTCTGAATAATTCATGAACTCACATTTCGCACCTAAATTCCCCTGCTTCTGCGTTGCGAATCGACCCAATAGCCTGCTATTACGTGCGATTCGTCGCCTTGAATCAGGGGAATTTAGATACAAACTGTTTCGTCCAGAATTAATCAGAGGTTCCTTAACAGACCCTAAGCCGATCAATAACACTGCTGTGCCTTAAATCCACTACCTTGGCGTTCTCCGCGTCTTCGCGTCAAGGCTTTTAGCTTTCCCAGTCCACCCTGGATTGATATTTTTAAATCATCTCTCTCTGTGCAGTTAGCCCTTGATTTATGGTAGAATTCCGAACTTTATTTGGGGCTTGGTCGTGCCGGTTTCAGGCACGCCATCATATCGATAAATAACAAAAATACGGATACAAACACCCTATGGCTGAGTTTGCCAAAGAAGTCGTTCCAGTTAATCTAGAAGATGAAATGCGCCAGTCCTATCTGGACTACGCCATGAGTGT
>JALTRC010000647.1 GCA_026998145.1 Gammaproteobacteria bacterium | reverse complement strand
TTGCTCAACCGCTTCCGGTGACACCTTGACTTCATCAGTAATTTTAGGATTAAACTGTACTTCGGACATAAGTCTCTCCAGTGTTGATATGGGCGCTATCATAGCAGAAAACATCCCTGAAAAACCCTCCCATCCCTGACCTTTTTATGGCTTTTATTTGATTTAAGAGGCTTTCCCATCTACATATTAGGCTGGTCTATTTTGAGTGATGTATATGAAACGGTTTTTCCTCCTGCTACTGCTTTTTAGCCTGTCATTTAATCTCAACGCCACTGAAAAAAAACCGTTTAATAGTGGTAACAAAGCGCTGGATAACAGCCTGCTACAGATCAATACAAAATACAGCCGCAAGTTAAAGCAGTTTAGTCAGCGCATCAGCAATGAATATATGATGCCCCAGTATCGTCTGGATAATATGGTCAGCAACTACCAGTTTGGCCCGGCGGATATTTTTTTAACCGTGGAGATTGCCGATTTAAGCGGCCAGCCACTGGATATTGTGTCTCGCGCCTATATGGAAAATAAACAACAGGGCTGGCAATTTGTACTTAAACAGCTAAATATTCTTTCCAGCCCGGCACAGCTCAAACAGCTAAAACAGGACGCCGAACACTACATAAAATAGCCGGACTGTGGGAGAATCCGCCCATGAAAATATCCGGCAATATCCAGAAAATGCACACGGCGCTTGAGCCGCAGGTGCAATACCAGCTCCCCATGGGCGATCAGCTGATCGATATGAATGCCCTGCTGGGGCAAAACCTGCGCTTTTCCTTTAGCGGCCAGATTCATTGTATCGCCTGCGGCCGCCGCACCAATAAAAGTTTTAATCAGGGACACTGCTACCCCTGCTTTCAGAAACTGGCCTCCTGTGATCGCTGCATTATGAGTCCCGAGCTGTGCCACTATCAGGAAGGCAGCTGCCGTGAGCCTGAATGGGGTGAACAATTCTGCTTTCAGGATCACTATGTTTATCTGGCCAATTCATCCGGGGTAAAAGTGGGCATTACCCGGGGCACACAAATTCCCACCCGCTGGATGGATCAGGGCGCTGTGCAGGCCCTGCCTATTTTCAAGGTTAAAGATCGTCTCACCTCCGGTAAAATTGAAGTGATAATCAAACAGCATGTGACCGATAAAACCAGCTGGCAGCGCATGTTAAAGGGCGAACCGGATAAGGTGGATTTAGCAGCAAAACGTGATGAACTGATTGCCCTTTGCCGGAATGAACTGAATATTTTACAAAAAGAAATCGGCGAAGATGCCATGGAGCTTCTGGATGCCGCTGAGGCCATCAATATCAACTTTCCGGTCAATGAATACCCCATCAAGGTAAAGTCCTTTAATTTTGATAAAACACCCCGGATAGAAGGCAGGCTGATGGGCATTAAAGGCCAGTATCTGATTCTGGATACGGGGGTGCTGAATATGCGCAAGTTTGCGGGTTATGAGCTTGAGCTGGAAACAGCACTCTAGGGTATCTCTGATGTGTGATTGCGCAAGAGCGGCGTGGTTCAGGTTAGTTTAAAGACTAAAAGCATGAAGTCCGCAAATGCACGCAAATAAACGCGAATATTTTTCAGTGCAGCAGTATTTTCGGTCATCCCCGCGAAGGCGGGGATCCAGAAGAAAGTTAAATTAACTGGATTCCTGCCTTCGCAGAAATGACAGTAAAAAGCTAAAACAAAAACACACTGTACTTTGATGTTTGCCCATAGGCAAACGAAGCGGCTTTTGATTTTGTCCCCTCTCAGCTCAGTCACAAAATAGTGCGCTGAAAACGGATCAGGACTGCGGATGTCTGAGTGAATTGGCTTTTCAATTCGCGAGTTCCGCAGCGCCCGTTTTCAGGGTGCTATTTTGTGAGCACCCCGCGCTTTTTGCGGGGCTGAGATGCTGGGGCGGCGTTTTCTTGCTGACTTCTTTGCCGCTGTTGGCAAAGAAGTCAGGCGCCAGCAGGCGAAACGTACAATAAAAACTCGCCAAACTGTATCAGTAAACACAAAACTGGATTCCCGCCTTCGCGCACTACTGTCCGGAATAAAAAAATCGATGCGTTAAAAAAGGTTGTAGATCCAGGTTTTAAGGGTTAAAACCCTGTTTGCAGACTTAAAAAACAAGGATCTACAACATGTATAGTAATACACGA
>JALTRC010000646.1 GCA_026998145.1 Gammaproteobacteria bacterium | reverse complement strand
ATAGTCACCGGGAATGACACCGACTTTGTGGGAATACACTTCTTTAATGCTGATATTCTGCGTGTTAATAATCAGCTCACCGCCTTCTGGCATAGCGTGCATGGCATTGATGGATACATTTAAAATGGCATCTTTTAAATCATCTATATTCAGTTCGGCAGGCCAGAGATCGGGGCTTAAATTCAGATCAAGTTTTACTCTAACGGTCAGGCTTTTTTGCAGCATGAGCTGCTCTTCTGAAATCACATCGTTTATATTGGTAATGCTGGTTTCTACCGAATCATGTTGCGAGAATGACAGCATTCTTCTTGCCAGTCTTGCGCCTCGCTCACCGGCTTTTAAAATATTATCCGCATAGAGTTTGATGTCTTCATTTTCTGTTTCTGTTAATTGCAGTAGTTCTGCATAACCAATCATTACCCCGAGTAAATTATTAAAATCATGGGCAATGCCGCCAGCCAGATTTCCCAAAGCCTGCATTTTCTGACTGCGCCTGAGTTGTTCTTCCTGTTGCTTCTGTATGGTTAAGTCCTGTAGCGTGCCTGATGAGCTAACGGGATTATTGTTTTCATCGTAAATGTTTTCACTGTGCTCCTGCACATATTTTATTTTTCCATCCTGGGTGAGGAGTCGATAATCAATGGTGTAACTGGAGCGCCCCTGCAGGGCTTCTTTATGAAAATCAATAAGAAACTGTCTGTCATCAGGGTGGATGCAGCGTAGAAAATCATCGTAGTTAGGCTCAAATGACTGGGGGGCATAGCCAAGGATCACGAAGGTTTGATCGGACCAGTAAACGGTATTGGAGATATGATTGAATACCCAGCTGCCGATATTGGCTATACGCTGAGCTTCATTTAGCCGGTCCTGATTGATATTGCTCAGATGCTCTTCGGTCAGTTGAAGGTGATTGCTGATTTGTTGCAGAATATTTTGCCACGACTCATGGGATGGCGTTGCGGCTGTTGCGCAGTTGTTATGCTCAAGTATATTAACGATAACCGGGTGTAGTGGGGCGGAAGTATGGGTCATTTAATATTCTGATATTGATTCAGATGTCACAAGAGTGCCTGATATTGTGCTGCCTGGCAAGTGGGCTGAAATACAGGCTAAATTTAAGCTGCCTTAAGCCTATAAAAATTCAAAGGCGTAACTGACGACATCGCTGCCAGGATCTATGATTTCAATATTAAAGGATACGGGTTCGCCCGGTTGCATATTGGTGATCTGGTTTTCCGGAATACCTAAATATTCGCTGGGTTTAAAGCGGCGTGCGGCAATCACTTCACCGCGGATATTTTCAAAACGAACTTCCAGTAAGGGGAATGCCTGATTAAATTCTGCCTGATTGACAATGGTGGCATTAATCATCAGGGCCTTGTCTACATTCGGGTGGGTGTAAACATTTTTGCTGGTGAGTTTTATGCGGCTGGTGTCTTTAGGCGCAGGTGGTTTACATTTTGCATACTGACAAACCATTTCCATTGCGCTTTGCAGTTGCGGATATTTAACCAGTTCATTACGTTGAAACCAGGCCAGCTGTGCCAGGCCAATAATAATCAGCACAAGAATACCCAGTGACCATAAAATACTGCTGAAGGTGCTGTAGGTTTTATGGTGACTGTCGGCTCGTAATTCGGCGGGTACGACATCATCCATTACATTATCTGTATCAAATGCCGGTGATTCGTTTCGTATTTCATTGTCCTTATCCGAAGCATTTTGTTGCTGGCTGTTATAGGGATTTTCGGCAGAAAAAATCGCCAGACAATGGCCGCATTGCACCTGGCCATCGGCCTGCTCAAGTTGTGCTTCGGATATATGAAACAGTGTATGGCAATGGGGGCATTCAGTTTGCATTAGGGGCTTTCCTTTTTTCGTCCGCAGATGCGTATCCATTCATCCTGCAGGGCAGGCGGTTCCAGTTCAAACCATGGACGGTAAGCCTGCATAATATCGTCCGCCTGAGATTCTAAAATACCCGATAGTACAATGTCACCACCGCTTCGGGTACAGGCGGCTAGCCGGGGTGCCAGCTCGGTTAGTGGACCGGCCAGAATATTGGCCAGTACAATATCGTATTGTGACTGTTTTTGTTTTGCTGCCATATCCTCTGGCAGCATCACGTTTAATTTATCTTCTACCTGATTTGCAATCGCATTATCCATGCTGGCCTGTAATGCCTGGGGATCAATATCGGTGGCATCACAATGTTCTGCCCCCAGTAGCAGGGCGGCAATGGCCAGCACACCGGAGCCGCAGCCAAAATCCAGCAGGGTTTTGTTTTGCAGCTCATGAGCATCCAGCCATTGTAAACAAAGGGCGGTGGTGGGATGGGTGCCGGTACCGAAAGCCAGCCCTGGATCCAGCATCAGATTAATGGCATCTGGCTCGGGTGGTGGCAGATGTTTGGGGCAGACCCACAGACGCTCGCCAAACTGCATGGGTTTGTAGTCATCCATCCAGGCACGCACCCAGTCCTTATCTTCCAGCGCTTCCACGCGCAGGGGAATATCATCCCCCAGCTGTTGACGGATGTGAGCCTGTAATTGTTCGGTATTGGTGTCGGCTTCAAATAAACCGGTGATGATTAATTTTTCCCACAGACGGGTTTCACCGGGCAGGGGTTCCAGCACCGGTTTATCTTCCGCGTCTTTATAGGTTACCGATAAGGCACCGGCTTCCAGCATGGCGTCTTCGCTTTGCTGGTGCCGGTTTTTATCAATGTGAAGGGTGAGTTGAATCCAGGGCATTATAAGCCCAGTTTTTTCTCAAGGTAGTGAATGTCTGCACCGCCTGCCTGAAAGGCCGCGTCATCCATAATGGACTTTTGCAGATCCGCATTGTTTTTAATGCCTTCAATAAACAGCTCGGATAATGCGCCCTGCATACGGGCAATGGCGGTGGCGCGATCGTCACCATGGGCAATGATTTTGCCGATCATGGAATCATAATGGGGCGGCACTGTGTAGCCCGCGTAAATATGAGACTCCACCCGAATGCCGGGGCCGCCGGGAGCGTGGTAGCTGATGATTTTTCCCGGTGATGGCATAAAGGTTTTGGAATCTTCTGCATTGATCCGGCATTCAACAGCATGACCGCGAATTACGACGTCTTCCTGCTTGATGCGTAGCGGCTGGCCAGCGGCTATGTATAGTTGTTCCTTGACGATATCCACGCCGGTAATCATTTCGGTTACCGGGTGCTCAACCTGTACACGGGTATTCATTTCAATGAAATAGAATTCGCCGTTTTCATATAAAAATTCAAAGGTGCCGGCACCACGGTAATTCATCTGGATACAGGCTTCTACACAGCGGCTGCCAATCTCGTTACGCATTTCTTCGCTGATGCCGGGAGCCGGGGCTTCTTCCACCACCTTCTGGTTGCGGCGCTGCATGGAGCAATCCCGTTCCCCTAAATGTACTGCATGGCCCTGACCATCGGAGAGAATCTGAATTTCCACATGGCGGGGTGTTTCCAGATACTTTTCCATATACACGGCGCTATTGCCGAAGAACTGGCCGGCTTCCGATTTGGTTAAGGCGATGGAGTTCAGTAGATGGGCTTCGGTGTGCACCACGCGCATACCCCGTCCACCGCCGCCACCGGCTGCCTTGATAATAATCGGATAACCGATTTTTTGAGCAAGCGCCAGATTGGTTTCGTTATTATCGCCCAGTTCACCATCGGAACCGGGTACGCAGGGCACGCCGGCTTTTTGCATGGCTTCAATGGCGGCAACCTTGTCACCCATTACGCGAATGGATTCTGCTTTGGGGCCAATAAAAATAAAACCGCTGTCTTCTACCCGTTCGGCAAAATCTGCATTTTCAGATAGAAAGCCATAGCCCGGATGAATCGCCGTGGCATCGGTGACTTCCGCTGCACTAATCAGCGCCGGGATATTTAAGTAACTTTTATCAGAAGGGGCCGGGCCAATACACACGGTTTCGTCGGCCAGGCGAACGTGTTTGAGATCACGGTCGGCTTCAGAATGTACGGCTACGGTTTTTACGCCAAGCTCACGGCAGGCACGTAAAATACGCAGGGCAATTTCGCCACGATTGGCGATGAGAACTTTATCTAGAATCGGCATGGTTATTCAATTACAAATATGGGCTGACCAAATTCAACTGGCTGGCCATCTTCAACAAGAATTGCTTTGACTGTGCCGGACTTGTCCGCTTCAATCTGGTTAAGCATTTTCATGGCTTCGATAATACACAGGGTATCACCTTCATTAACCTGCTTGCCCACGTCGGTAAAAGGGGCGGCACCCGGTGATGAGGCGCGGTAAAAAGTGCCCACCATAGGTGAGGTGACTTTATGGCCAGCGATTTCATCATCAGCAGCTGGCGCTTCAGCGGCAGCAGGTGCAGGGTTGACAGCCGCTGGAGCGGCAGCAGGTGCTGGAGCATAAACCGGTGCCGGAGCCGCCGCTACAGCAGCAGACTGGCGAGAGATGCGCACTGAATCTTCGCCTTCTTTAATTTCAATTTCAGCCACGCCGGACTCATCCAGCAGCTCAATAAGTTTTTTAATTTTGCGTATATCCATGAGGATCAGGCCTTATTAAGTTGTTGATCTGCTGCGCGCAGTGCCAGCTCGTAACCCATGGGGCCGAGTCCGGAAATCACGCCGACAGCGATATCAGAAAAATAGGAATGTTTGCGAAATGCTTCGCGGGCATGCACATTTGACAGGTGCAGTTCAATAAAAGGGATTTTTACGCCGCTCAAGGCATCACGAATGGCGACACTGCTATGGGTAAAAGCGGCCGGGTTAATAATAATAAATGCGGTTTCATCATTTTGAGCCAGATGAATGCGTTCTACCAGCTCATGTTCTTTATTGCTCTGTAAATGATCCAGCTGATGTCCCAGTTCACTGGCTAGTGCCGATGTATTTTCAACAATATTCGCAAGGCTCTGATGACCATAATGCTGGGGTTCGCGGGAACCGAGCAGGTTCAGATTAGGGCCATTCAAAAGAAGGATTTTTGCCATGAGACACTTGTTTTTACAGGGATATATGAATTATGGGCGATTTTGCATGGATTTGGGTGTGATGTCTACCGTTTTAAGGAACTTGATGGTGATTTTGCTGGAGATGCCGGCATTTTTTGATTTGGTTTTTTTGACGCAGAGGCGCAGAGACACGGAGTGTTTTTAAGTGTGAAATGTGAGTTCATGCATTATTCAGAGGTGCCTTAGTCCCCCCTTCTTTAGAAAAGAGGGGTTGGGGGAGATTTGCAATCGTTCAGGTTAAAACACGGTATTCTTAGAGTGTTCAAAGCTGACAGTTTTTAAATCCCCCTCATTCCCCCTTTGAAAAGGGGGAGGCTTATAAAATAAGCGGAAATATTATTTAGTATTATATGCTTATCCATTAACTTACTGACCCCGCTTAAAAACTTTGCGTTCTCCGCGCCTTCGCGTCAAAGCTTCATTTTAATGCTGCGTCTGATTACCATCCGCCGATGCCGGATTAAACAGTGCAATGGCATCCACCTTATCAAACCGGTAATGGGCGTTGCAGAATTGGCAGTCCACTTCAATACTGCCCTGTTCCTCAATAATGCTGTTAATTTCATCCTGCCCCAGGCTGATCAGCATACTGGCAGTGCGCTCCCGGGAGCAGTGACAGCGAAAGCATAGAGGGGAGGGTTCAAACAGGCGTACATCGTCTTCATGAAACAAACGGTGTAACAGGTTTTCTACGGGCAGCTGCAACAGCTCTTCGTCTGTGAGGGTGGCAGCCAGCTGGGTGGCGCGATTCCAGTTTTCTTCATCTTCTTCGGTTTTTTGACTGGGCAGTTCCTGCAATAAAAAACCGGCACAGCTGGTGTCATCGGATGCCAGCCACAGTTGCGTGGCCAGCTGTTCCGATTGCAGAAAATAATTTTCAATAGAGGCTTTGATGCTGTCACCCTGCAGGCTGATAATCCCCTGATAGGCTTCACCTTTTTCCGGCTCGATGGTCATTACCATCTGGCCGTTACCAAAAATAGCCTGCAGGTTATCGGCGGGGACTTCATCTTTCCAGCGAGCCACACCGCGCAGATTGCCGGTGGAAGATGCCTGCACCACCAGCAGGTGCAGGGGGCCGTCTCCACGAATCTGTAAAATCAGTTCACCATCAAATTTAATGGTGGCCGATAACAGGGCGCAGGCGGCCAGGGCTTCACCAAAAACCTTGCGCACATTGGCCGGATAGTCACTGCGTTCCAGGATGGCCTGCCAGGTGGCATCCAGGTGTACCATCTCGCCGCGCACCTGGGTGTTTTCGATAATGAATCTGAATAGTTGATCTTTATTGGGCATGGGCTGTTGTGTATTTAAAGGCGTTGACGCGAAGCCGCAAAGAGCGCAAAGAGAAAAGGCTTTGTAGGTGCAAGCCAGGATATTGTAAGTTGCTTGCTGTCACTTCGCGTTCTTCGCGTCTTTGCGTCAAGGTTTTAAGTATTTAATTTCTTTTTCAGTATTTCATTAACCGTAGCAGGATTGGCTTTGCCTTTGGAGGCTTTCATCACCTGGCCAACAAAATACCCAAACAGTTTTTCCTTGCCGCTGCGATATTGTTCCAGCTGGTTCGGGCTGTTGGCAATGACCTCGTCAATAATCTTTTCAATGGCGCTGTCATCGGTGATCTGTTTCAGGCCTTTTTGTTCGATGATCTCATCGGCACTGCCTTCCCCTTTCCACATGGCGTCAAACACTTCCTTGGCG
>JALTRC010000645.1:13406-16167 GCA_026998145.1 Gammaproteobacteria bacterium | reverse complement strand
ATACATGTTGTAGATCCTTGTTTTTTAAGTCTGCAAACAGGGTTTTAACCCTTAAAACCTGGATCTACAACCTTTTTTAACGCATCGATTTTTTTATTCCGGACAGTAGTGCGCGCAGGCGGGAATCCAGAGCTCTGGCAAGGCATTTAGCTTTCTGTCTTCCTGATAATACATAAGCAACTGACTGCACATTAAGCCGGCCCAATATTTATCCCCAAAGACAAACGCAGCTCATCACTCAAATTCTCACCCACACTGTGCATCAGGCTGGGCGGAAAAAAAGCCATCATACCTGCCTGGGGTTTCAGTCGGGTGGTGCAGTGGCTGGTGGTAAACTCCAGCTCACCTGAATTCTCAGGGGTTTGCACATAATATACGGCAGATAATAATTCATCGTCATCATCATGACGATGAGCCGTAGTCACATGGC
Source organism: Gammaproteobacteria bacterium (assembly GCA_026998145.1). Lineage (GTDB taxonomy): Bacteria > Pseudomonadota > Gammaproteobacteria > SZUA-229 > SZUA-229 > JALTRC01. The sequence continues at coordinate 15,737 of JALTRC010000645.1, read as the reverse complement.
CTTTCCCCATAGCATTAAACCACAATCCTGCTTTGAGCCGCTGTGCCGGTTGTTGCAGAATCTCCGCCGCATATTGCACAGCCGCCTGTTTGATTTTACCGATGGCTGCAATGTGTTTTTCCTGCAAATAAATATTCTCATAGCGATCATGAAAATAATGGGTCTGCTTTACGTCCGGATCATTGCGGTGTTGTAAAAAGCCCTCAATGAGTTGCTGGTTCAGTTTTTCAAAGTCATCCAGAATCACCGAGTAGAGGGGCGGGTGCTGAAGTTTTAAAGGTGCAGGCATGGGGATATCCGGTCGTGATTGAACTGGGCGCATCATATCATTTCATTTAGCGGGTTTTATATGGCATAAATCAATAAACCATAAAAACCGATTCAGTGTAAAATGCGGTTTTATTTTTAATATCAAGACTATGAAGCGACCACCTGCCCAGGATTCCATTTACGCCCAGCCACTGGAGGCCATCAGCCAGTTTGTGTTTGATGAATCGGTGGCGCAGGTGTTTCAGGATATGGTGCGCCGTTCTGTGCCCGGTTATAACACCCTGCTCTCTATGCTGCCGGTGATTATGCAGCAATATGCCCAGCCGGGAACAAACTGTTACGATCTTGGCAGCTCGCTGGGGGCCTCCACACTGGCCATGCGTCATGGTGCAAAAGATATGAATGTGCATATTATCGGTGTGGATAATTCACCGGCCATGATTGAAAAAAGCCGGCAGAATATTGCAGCGGATACGGCCAGTGCGCCGGTTGATTTAATCTGCGGTGATATTCAGCAACTTGATATTGAGAATGCCTCCGTTGTGGTAATGAATTTCACTTTGCAGTTTATTCCTCTGGAGCAGCGGCTGGATTTACTGGAAAAAATCTATCAGGGTTTAAAGCCGGGCGGCGCCTTTGTGTTATCTGAAAAAATTCTGCTGGAAAATAATAAACAGCAGGAGTGGATGACACAGCTGCACCATGGCTTTAAAAAAGCCAATGGCTACAGTGAGCTGGAAATTTCACAAAAACGCAGCGCGCTGGAAAATGTATTACTGGCCGAAACCCGTGAAGATCATCACCAGCGATTACAACAGGCTGGTTTTAATAAAATTATAGACTGGTACCAGTGTTTTAATTTCGTATCTATATTGGCTGTTAAGTAATGCATTACGAATCCCTGTTTGAAAAAATGCCGGATACGGAACTGGAATCCTGGCTCACAATCCTGCCGGCGCAAATCCGGCAGGGGCTGGATCAAAAAAAATATGGTGATCTGGAACGTTGGTTGCCAGTGGTTGAAAATCTGCCACAGATAAACGCCAGTCATGTGGATTTAAATACACCGGCCATTACGATTAGCGGCGATAAACCACATCCAGAATTAAAAGAGATTCTGCTGCAATTAAATCCCTGGCGCAAAGGCCCTTATCATATTCACGGTGTTGAAATCGACACCGAATGGCGCTCCGACTGGAAATGGGATCGCCTGCTGCCCCATATACAATCACTTAAAGGTCGCCGGGTTCTGGATGTGGGCTGTGGCAATGGCTATCATGTGTGGCGCATGTTAGGTGCCGGTGCCGAGCTGGTTATTGGTATTGACCCTTCACCCTTATTCATTATGCAATTCACCACCGTTAAACATTTTGCCGGTGATTATCCCGCCTATGTTTTGCCTTTAGGCATAGAGGCCATGCCGGAAAATTTACAGGCCTTTGATACGGTTTTTTCCATGGGGGTTTTATATCATCGTCGCTCAGCCATCGATCATTTAATGCAGCTTAAAGCCTGTTTGAAACCCGGCGGGGAACTGGTGCTGGAAACGCTGGTAATAGAAGGTGATGAGAACACAGTGCTGGTGCCCCGTGATCGCTATGCCAAAATGCGCAATGTTTGGTTTATTCCCAGCAGTGCTGCCATGGTTGGCTGGCTTGAGCGTTGTGGTTTTAAAAATGTGCGTTGTGTGGATGAGTGTGATACCACTATAGAAGAACAGCGGACGACAGAATGGATGCCCTATAATTCACTGGAAACTTTTCTGCAGGCGGATGATCGCAGTTTGACAATTGAAGGTTACCCTGCGCCTCGCCGGGCGATTTTTATTGCGGATAAATAACTCGAACCAGAGCCGGCTTATTCCTGTGCGGGCGGAAAATCTGGTTTGGTGTTTGCTGATGCAGTGTTGCAGGTTTAGTTTTATGGTTTCGCCTGCTGGCGACTGACTTCTTTGCCAACAGCGGCAAAGAAGTCAGCAAGAAAACGCCGCCCCAGCATCTCAGCCCCGCAAAAAGCGCGGGGTGCTCACAAAATAGCACCCTGAAAACGGGCGCTGCGGAA
>JALTRC010000645.1:0-13396 GCA_026998145.1 Gammaproteobacteria bacterium | reverse complement strand
CGCGAATTGAAAAGCAAATTCACTCAAACATCCGCAGCCCTGATCCGTTTTCAGCGCACTATTTTGTGACTGAGCTGAGAGGGGATAAAATCAAAAGCTGCTTCGTTTGCCTGTGGCAAACATCAAAGCATAAACTGATTATCGTTTTAGCTATTACTGTCATTCCCGCATGCTTCTGGCGGGAATCCAGTACGTAATCATCGCAATCCTTAAGATTTTTTTATGAATTCCATTATTGCCTATCTAAAAAATATCAACTGGTCTTCGCTACTGATTCAGTTATTTATTCTGGTGATGATTCTGATGGCTGTCAGCTGGTACCAGCAACGCAATGCGGTGCGAGGCATGGCACCTGAAATTTACGGCAGGCTGCTGGATGGGCAAAAGATCAACCTTAATCAGTACCGGGGAAAACCCGTGCTGATTCATTTCTGGGCCACCTGGTGCCCGGTTTGTAAAATGGAAAACAGCAGTATCGACAGTCTGGCTAAACACTATTCGGTGTTAAGTATTGCTGCCTGGTCTGGCAGTGATGCAGAGGTGGCCGCGTTTATGGCTGATGAAAACCTGTCCATGCCGGTATTAACGGATAATGAAGGGAACTGGGCAAAGCGCTATGGGGTTAAGGCGGTGCCTGCCAGTTTTATTGTGGATGATAAAGGTGAGATTCGTTTTATTGTCACCGGATATACCCCCCAGTGGGCCTTGCAGCTGCGCCTCTGGTGGCTGGAAAAGCAGTAGAAAAGCACGCATAATCGGGATACAAAAATAAAAATGGACATAGCCTATGGATAACCATCTTATTACACCTGAGCAGGCCGATACCATACCTGCGCTGTTTCGTGCGCGGCTTAAACGTGATCCCAATAAGACGGCCTATCGTCAATATGATGTGGCCAGTCAGCAGTGGGTCAGTTCAAGCTGGCAGGAAATGGCCAATGAAGTTGCCCGCTGGCAGCAGGCCTTTGAGAAAGAAGGAATGCGGCCAGGTGATAAGGTGGCGGTGATGTTGAAAAACAGCCGTGAGTGGGTGGTGTTTGATCAGGCAGCGCTGGGCATGGGGCTGGTTACCGTGCCCCTGTATGTGGATGACCGCCCGGATAATGTGGCTTATATTATTAATCATGCGGAAGTGCAGTTATTGTTTTTGCAGGATAAGCTCCAGTGGAAGCGCCTGTTATCCAGTGGCGTGGATCTGGGTAATCTGAAAAAAATTATCAGTATCAAGCGTATTTCCGAAGATGACGAGCCAGATGATAAACGGCTGGAATCTTTATCCGACTGGTTGTTTGGTTTGCAGGGAGAATTGCAGGCAAAAGAAGGGGATGCGGATTCACTGGCCAGTATTGTTTACACATCTGGCACTACCGGGCGGGCAAAAGGGGTGATGCTGTCCCATAAAAATATTGTTTTTGATACCTTTGCTGCCCTGTCATGCCATGACTGGAAGGCTGACGAAGTATTCCTGTCCTTTTTGCCCCTGTCCCACATGCTGGAAAGAATGGCCGGTTATTATATGGCCATGGCCATGGGGGCCGAGGTTGCTTATGCCCGATCTATCCCGCAGCTGGGTAATGATCTGGTGAATATTCGGCCAACCGTGCTGGTATCTGTGCCGCGTATTTATGAGCGGGTATATGGAAAAATCCAGGATGGTTTAAAAGACAAATCCCCGTTTGCCAAATTTCTTTTTAATGCTGCTGTTAAGGTTGGCTGGAAACAGTTTCTTTATGAGCAGGGGCGAGCTCGCTGGTCACCCCAGTTATTGTTCTGGCCCATATTAAATAAACTGGTGGCACGTAAGGTTATGGATAAATTAGGTGGCCGTATGCGCGCCGCCATTTGCGGAGGCGCTGCATTATCCGAAGAAGTGGCCCGTTTGTTTATTGGCCTGGGACTGTCGCTAACAAATGGTTATGGTTTAACGGAAACCAGCCCGGTGATTTCGGTAAACCGTGAAGACGATAATATACCCGCCAGTATTGGCACGGTCATTCCGGGTGTTGAGGTGCGCATTGGTGACGATGATGAACTGCAAACGCGCAGTGATGCGGTGATGATGGGTTACTGGAAAAACGAAGAAGCCACTCGTGAAGCCTTTACTGAAGACGGCTGGTTTCGTACCGGTGATAAAGCCTGTATCGATGAGCAGACAGGGCATTTATATTTAACAGGCCGATTAAAAGATATTATCGTGCTGGCCAATGGGGAAAAAGTGCCGCCTAATGATATGGAGCTGGCAGTGGCACTGGATGGACTGTTTGAACAGGTGATGATTATTGGCGAGGCGCGGCCTTATCTGTGCGCCATTATTGTATTGCATCCGGATGCATGGGTTGAATTTGCAACGGCCCACAGTGTACACCCGGAATCGCCGGAAGCTTTTCGTCATCGTAATATAGAGCGTGCAGTGCTGGATCGTGTTGCTGCACGATTAAAGGAATTTCCCGGCTATGCCAAGGTTCGTCGGGTTACCTTAACCCTGGAGCCCTGGACGGTGGATGATGGTTTGCTGACGCCGACTTTAAAAATCAAGCGCCCCAAAGTCATGGAAAAATTCTGTGAGGAAATTGAAATAATGTATCAGGGACATTGAGCATGTCGGAAAGCGGCTTACCTGCTGGCAAAATGCCTTATATCCGCGTGCCGGCCACGCCAGCAGATACTAATCAGGGCGGCAGTATATTCGGAGGCTGGATAATGTCGCAGGTGGATATTGCTGGCAGTATTCCGGCACAGATTGCCGCTAAAGGGCGCATTGTCACCCGGGCAGTGGAAGCCTTTGAATTTAAAAAGCCGGTGTTTGTGGGGGATCTTGTTAGCTGTTATGCGGATGTTATAAAAACGGGAAAAACATCGGTAAGCGTAAAGGTGGATGTTTATGCGCAGCGCATAACAGGCGGGGAAATAAAAACGGTTCTGGTAACAGAGGCCATAATAATTTATGTGGCCATTAATGATCAGGGGCGTCCCCGTATTATTCAGTAATAAGAATGTGAATATTCTGCTTCAAGGGTTTACTAATGGCGAATACGCCATAAGGGTTTTTGCTGTTGATCAATTAATTGATGCTCCAGTAACCAGGCCAGCGCATCTTCTGCATCCTGCTCAAACCATGCGCGGCTGGAACCTAAGCGAAAGGTATAACCCCATTCATCCATATCACTCAGCATACGCGCCTGCTTCATCTCTGGAATAAAATCAGCCAGTAAAATCTGCAAATAGCATACGGCGTTTTCTTCGTCGTAATCACCGCCAACATTGGTGTGTAAATGTTCGCGCCGCTGTTGATCCATACAAATAAAGTGGCAGGATTCATGTAGCGCTGAATGCACCGGCGTATCCTGCCGGATATATAAATTATTGCCAATTAAGCCGGCTTCAGAATCCCCGAACCAGCTGCCGGGTATGGCCTGTTTATCATCAACAAACAGGATGGATAGCCCAAAGCGTGATAATAGATGCTGTAAATTTAGCATATCAATATCACGACAGAATAAAACGGACATAAGTTTTTATGAGGCCTTAAATAATATGTTGATCCTGCATCTGCCTGACCAGGCTGTTTAATGCTTTGGCCCGATGACTGATTTTGTTTTTTTCATCCAGTGATAATTCGGCTGCTGCACATTGCTGTTCCGGTAACCAGAAAATGGGGTCATAACCAAAACCACCGCTGCCTTTGGCTTCTGTTAAAATGCGTCCTTCCAGAGAGCCCTGAGCAATAATCGGTGTGGGATCATTTTCATTGCGCATAAACACCATGACACATTGATAACGGGCCGTACGATTTTCTTCCTGTACGCCACTTAAGGCCGACAGCATTTTGGCATTATTTTTTTCATCATTGGCATCTTCACCACTATAGCGTGCAGAATAAATGCCCGGCGCCTTGTTTAAGGCATCCACTTCAATACCAGAGTCATCGGCGATGGCGGGCAGGCCGGTCAGCTTTGCCGCATGACGGGCTTTTTTAATGGCGTTTTCCACAAAACTTAAACCATCTTCCACAGCTTCGGGAATATCAAATTCCGTTTGCGGTACAACACTAACCCCATGGGAATTAAGCAGGTGATTAATTTCACGCACCTTACCCGCATTGCCGCTGGCCAGCACAATTTTATCCATCATGATTGAAGCGCCTTTTGTTGATGTTCAAATAATTCGTTAATACCTTTTTTGGCCAGTGTCAGCATGGCGTTTAATTCGTCCTGATTAAAGGCATGACCTTCGGCAGTACCCTGTACTTCAATAAATGCCTGATCGTCATTCATAACCACATTCATATCGGTTTCTGCGTTGGAATCTTCAGCATAATCCAGATCCAGCACAGGAGTGCCCTGATAGATGCCCACAGAAATGGAAGCAACTTTGCCAAGCAATGGACTCTGTTTAATTCGCTTTTCCTGTAGCATAAAATCAATGGCGTCACATAAGGCAACATAGGCACCGGTAATGGATGCGGTGCGTGTGCCGCCATCGGCCTGAATAACATCACAGTCCAGAGTAATCAGGTTTTCTCCCAGTTTTTCCAGATCAACCGCTGCACGCAGAGAGCGGCCAATCAGTCGCTGGATTTCCTGGGTTCTGCCACCCTGTTTGCCGGTTGAAGCCTCGCGGCGCATACGAGAGCCGGTAGAGCGGGGCAGCATACCGTATTCGGCCGTTACCCAGCCTTTGCCCTGGCCCTTTAACCAGCCGGGTACTCGGCCTTCAATCGTGGCGGTGCATAAAACTTTGGTTTTGCCGCATTCAATGAGTACAGAGCCTTCCGCGTGCATGGTGTAATGGCGGGTGATTTTAATATCCCGTAACTGGTCGGCTTCACGTTGGCTGGGTCTCATGCATTGTTCCTCAAAGTGTTGAGGCGGTATTATACCCGCCTTATATCCATGGGAGTAGTCTGAGAAAACTGGAGCAATAAAAAACTGTACCTGAAAAAATAATTAAGGATACAATCAGCTAATCATTTTATTGTGTGGATGACAATATGATCAAAAGTATGACGGCCTTTTCCCATCAATCTGTTGAAGAATCATGGGGTATTCTGGAATGTGAAATTCGTTCAGTGAATCAGCGTTATCTGGATATTCAGATGCGTCTGCCGGATGAGTTGCGCAGCAGTGAGAAACGATTGCGGGAATTAATCAGTGAAAAGGTTAAGCGAGGAAAGCTGGAATGCACTTTCCGGTTATTGCCATTAGATAATCAGGGTAATGAGATACATATTGATGAGGAGCATGTATCGGCGGTTCTGGGTGCCTGTAAACTGATTTCAACCCGGCTTCATCAGCCCAGTGAAATTAACCCGCTGGAAGTATTAAGCTGGCCGGGCGTGATTAAGGAAAGCCAGCTGGATAAACAACTGATTGTAGATAGTAGTGTCGCCCTGTTAAAAATTTCACTGGATGATTTTATGGCCAACCGCATCGAAGAAGGTGCGCGTTTAGAGGAAATGTTGCAGCAGCGTCATCGTGCTATGCAGGCAATTGTTGCTGAAGAAAAACAGCGGCAGCCGGGCCTGATAGAACGCTATCGTGAAAAATTGCTTGATAGGCTAAAGGAAATATCCATTCAGCATGATGCAGACCGTCTTGAGCAGGAGCTGGTTTATCTGGCGCATAAAATGGATGTCAGTGAAGAGCTGGACAGATTACAAAGTCACTTTGAAGAAATGGAAAATATTTTTAATCGGGATGAGCCGGTGGGTAGACGGCTTGATTTTATTATGCAGGAGCTAAATCGAGAAGCCAATACACTGGGCTCAAAATCGGTTGATATAAAAACAACTCAGGCATCTGTTGAACTAAAAGTGCTGATAGAGCAGATGCGTGAGCAGATTCAGAATATTGAATAGAATTCATTGTTGTCCAAGGTTATCCTAACCTTCAATTGATGCAGGAAAACGGCAAAGAAATGTCTCAACCCCAGCTTATACAAAAAAAGCTAAATAACATAAGTCAGATGCAAAAAGAGAGGCTATTTTATATAGACTTTAAGCGGCGTTTTCTAGGCACTGTCAATCGAAATAACCTTGGTATTAAAGCTTCGGCAGCCACACGAGACATCTCGTTATATAAAGAAATAGCACCGAAAAATCTTATTTACGACAGCAGTGCAAAATCCTATACCCAGGCTGATACCTTCAAGCCTGTGTTTAACCATGGCGGTCAGCAGGCTTTGCCGGCACTATATCACGGACTGGGTGACGATCACGTCGAAATAAACAATGGGCTTATAGTTGCAGAGGCACCTATCCAGCTCAACTTCCCCAAGCTGGGCACATTAGCCGCAGTTACGAAATCAATCCATCAAAAGAAAGCATTAAAGATTGAATGCCGGCCACTATCCAGTGGACGCACAACTAGAGAGATTAGCCTCTTTGTATTAGTTGATAATGACCTGCTAATCAAGCACGAGAAGCAGGTAACCAGTGGAACCGTATCGTAGAAATGCACATTGTTCCTCATCCAAATTTCGAGAAAACCCTATGAGTCATGCTAAACAAGCGAACACTGCTGAACAGGAATTCCTGAAATCCCTTGACAGTAAGCTCTGGAAGGCGGCCGACAAGCTGCGCAACAATCTGGATGCTGCCAACTATAAGCATGTCGTATTGAGCTTAATCTTTCTGAAATATGTCTCCGATGCCTTTGAAGAACGCCAGCAGGAGCTGCGCACTTTATTCACAAAGGATAGCAGCGATGGCAATATTTATTACATGCCAGGTGAAGACTACGACAGTGATGAGGCGTACGAGGAAGCAGTCAATGCCGAACTGGAATTGCATGAATATTATCAGGAAAAAAATGTATTTTGGGTGCCCAAACGCGCCCGATGGAATTATTTAAAAGAAACTATTGCGCAACCAATAGGTTCTGTTTTATGGCTGGAATACAAAGGCAATGAAGTTAGTGCTGAGCAAGCTGAAAAAATCAGAGCAGAACACAAAAAATCTCAGGCAAAGAAAGACGAAAAATACAAAGACCCTGTTATCACTCGAAAACTCACCTCTATTTCCTGGTTAATTGATTATGCACTGGAAGCCATCGAAACCTATAAAATCGACGACAAGCTCGCCAACCCAAAACTTAAAGGCGTGCTGAGCCGCATCAGCCAGTATCAGGTCGAAAACCACAATTTGTCTGAACTGATTAACAAATTCTCCAATACCAGTTTCAGCAAACCTGAGTACAACGGACAAAAGCTGGACCTGCACAGCAAAGACATTCTCGGCCATGTGTATGAATACTTTCTTGGCCAGTTTGCCCTGGCCGAAGGTAAACAGGGTGGGCAATATTACACGCCCAAGAGCATCGTCACCCTAATTGTTGAAATGCTCGCCCCCTACAACGGCCGCGTCTATGACCCCGCCATGGGAGCCGGTGGCTTCTTTGTTTCCAATGACAAGTTTCTTGAAGCCCACGCCGCTGAAAAACATTACGATGCCAACGAACAAAAAAAGCACATCTCTGTCTACGGCCAGGAAAGCAACCCCACCACCTGGAAACTGGCTGCTATGAATATGGCCATCCGGGGCATCGATTTTAACTTTGGTAAAAAGAATGCTGACAGCTTTCTGGATGACCAGCACCCGGACCTGCGGGCCGATTACGTCATGGCCAATCCACCCTTCAATATCAAAGACTGGTGGCATGAGAAGTTGGAAAATGACGTGCGCTGGAAATACGGCACCCCGCCCAAAGGCAACGCTAATTTTGCCTGGATACAGCACATGCTGCACCACCTCAATGACCAGGGTTCAATGGCACTGCTGCTCGCCAACGGTTCCATGAGCTCCAATACCAATAACGAAGGTGAAATTCGCAAGGCATTGATCGAAGCCGACCTGGTCGAGTGCATGGTGGCTCTGCCCGGGCAGTTGTTCACCAACACACAAATCCCCGCCTGCATCTGGTTTTTGACCAAAGACAAGGCCAATGGCCTGTCGCTGGATAAGAAAAAAACCGACCGGCGCGGTAAAACCCTGTTTATCGATGCCCGCAATCTGGGCTATATGAAAGACCGGGTACTGCGTGACTTCACTCAGGAAGACATCGCCAAAATCGCTGACACCTTCCATAACTGGCAACAAGGAAACTGGAATAACGAAGATGATGTACAGGTAAGTACGAATGTCGCGGGAGGGCATGGAGCCCGGAGCGACGAAAAAGGCTTCTGCTACTCAGCCAGCCTCGACGACATAAAAAAACACGACTATGTACTCACACCAGGACGTTATGTGGGAGCGGCGGATCAGGAGGAAGACAGCGAGCCTTTTGCTGAAAAGATGACGCGGTTGACTGAACAATTGAAGGCACAATTTGAGGAGTCGGATCGGCTGGAGGGTGAGATTAAGAAGAATTTGGCGGGTATCGGTTATGACGTTTGAGAACACAAACGTAAAACTTGTGGATTTAAGTACTGATGTTTCTTACGGATACACTGCCAGCGCTAATACTCAGAAGGTTGGTCCAAAGTTTCTACGGATTACGGATATTCAAGGTGGTGTGGTTGATTGGGATGAAGTGCCATACTGCGAAATTGATGCTAAAAAGCTTTCGAAAAACAAACTCAATGAAGGTGATATTGTCGTAGCTAGGACAGGAAACAGCACAGGCGAAAACTACTTATACTCCTACACTGGGGAAGCCGTATTTGCTTCTTATTTGATTAGATTTCGAATTAATCCTGATTTAGCAAATCCATATTTTGTCTGGCTCCAAATGCGAGGTCAAAGATGGTGGGATTATGTCGCTGGCTCAAAAAGCGGATCTGCACAAGCTGGTGCGAATGCCAAAGTATTGGGGCAGTTTGAATTCTTTTTACCAGATCGAAAAGTACAGGATGATGTTGCCAATATATTTTTGGGAATTAACGAAAAGATAAAGGCCAACACCCAAACCAACCAAACCCTCGAACAAATCGCCCAGGCTATTTTCAAAAGTTGGTTTGTGGATTTTGAACCGGTCAAGGCCAAGATGGCAGTGTTGGAAGCAGGCGGCACTGCCGAACAGGCCGAGCTTGCCGCCATGTCGACGATCTCCGCTAAAGACGAAGCCGCCCTTAAACAACTGCAAGCCGACCAACCCGAGGCTTATGCTGAACTGACACAAACCGCCGCGCTGTTTCCATCGGCGATGATCGATTCGGAGCTGGGGGAGATTCCGGAGGGGTGGGATACCTTGCCCTTAGACGAGATAGCTTATTATCAGAATGGCCTGGCTCTTCAGAAATTCAGGCCAAAAAATGAAAATGAGTTTTTGCCTGTAGTCAAAATTTCTCAGCTTAAAAAAGGTTTTGCTAATGGTGAAGAGAAAGCATCACCAAATATTAAACCTGAATGCATTATCGACGATGGGGACGTTGTTTTCTCTTGGTCAGGTTCTCTTGTTGTTGATATTTGGTGTGGAGGAAAAGCAGCGCTTAACCAGCATCTGTTTAAAGTTACATCAGAAACGTACCCGAAATGGTTCTACTACTATTTCACGAAGCACCACCTTGCAGAGTTCCAGCGTATTGCTGCCGACAAAGCAGTAACAATGGGGCATATAAAACGAGAGCATCTAGCAAGTGCCAAGTGCGCAATTCCTACTGACTACATTTTACTGAAAGGTACTGAGTTAATCGATTCTCTGCTTGAGAAGCAAATTGAACAACGATTGGAAACAAACACATTAGTAGAAACTCGCGATTCCCTTCTCCCCAAACTCCTCTCCGGAGAGCTAACCATACCAAGTACGGAAGAAGCCTGATATGAGAAGAAAATGCCATCTCAATCCCCCCTTCTGGCCCAGGTTCGCAATCAATGGCTGCAATGTGGATGGCCATACCCCTTCTACGTGCATAAAGAACTGGCTTTATTTGGTTGAGATTATCAATAGGGTAAGGTCATGAGCAAAAGCACATCGTATTGGGAAAAGATTCCACTCTGGAATAACGACAAGCCAGAAGCAAGCTTTGAGATTACCTCCGATCAAATTAGCGGCCGTATTCCTGTTACCCGTTTAGAACATTGGCGGGATTTCACTCCATTACTGGAGAATGGCTTTTTTAATATCACATCAACACAACTTATTTTTCGTGGTCACAGGCGCTATGACTGGAGTATGACGCCCACTCTGGCCAGAGTGACACAAAATGACATCATTACAGAAAGCCTGGCCAATGAGCAACTGGCGCTGTTTCGCAAAGCAATCCGTGGCCGCACAACAGACCATAGTTTGCTGGAAGATGGTTTACAGGATGATGAGCTTTGGTCAATTGGCCAGCATCATGGCTTAATGACACCTCTGCTGGACTGGACCTACTCTCCTTATGTGGCTTTGTTTTTTGCCTTTTGCAAAGAAGACCGGGCAGATGAAAAAGATAATCCCTACCGGGCTGTTTATGTGCTTAATAAAAGTTTTATTGCGGATGACGAACTATGCCCGGATATTCGAGTGTTTGAACCCACCAAGGATGACCATGGTCGTCTGGTCAGTCAAGCGGGTTTGTTTACCTTCTCACCCTTTGATGCCACTATCGAAAATAAACTGACTGAAGTATTAACCGATGATGACTTCCCAGATGACGAGTTAAAACAGGCCGCTGAAGATGAGCAAGCCGCTATATTGGCAAAATATATCTGTAAAATTTATATTAAAAACGAAGATCAACCGGCTTGCTTAAAGCATCTTCGCCGTATGAATGTACACCATGCCAGTCTGTTCCCCGATTTAATCGGTGCTGCGGATTACTGCAATATTTTTATCAGTGAGTCAGAACGCGAGCGGCATCTAAAGCCTTCATTAGCACCTTCCCAGGAAAAACCTGCAAGGCCTACTGTAGAACCAGCGCAAGAAGTGTCAGATACACAGCCCACGCCCGAAATGGGATCAATACTGGAGTTACTGGAAGCACCCACTGAAAGCAGGGAAGTAGAGCCGGGCAGATTAAAACTCATCGCCGAGCAACTTGCCAAAACACTGTCAAAATCCATGCTGGTTGACTGGCAGGAACGGGAAACCCTTCAGGCTGAAATGAAAAACAGCACTCGCGTTTTGCTCAGAAAATATGGTTATCCGGTTAATGCCAGGGATGTTGTTATTAACAATATTCTGGATGTCATGGCCAGGGAGGACTCAAAGTGAATAAAGACCTAACCACATCTTCGGTTGCTCGTCAGAATGTACTGAATAACCGTTATGCGTTGAGCCAACTGGAGGAACATCTGGCATTGGGGGGGCTGAGCTTTGAGGGTGAAACCTTGTTTACCAAGGCTCAGACTGCTGACATTCTTGATGTTGATGAGCGAACTATTGATCGTTATTTGAGTAGCCATGGTGATGAGCTGAAAGCAAACGGTTATCGAATTTTAAGGGGAAACTCTTTAAAAAACATGAAGATAGCCTATGTCGACGACACAAATGTCGTCGACATCATTGACCCTAAAGCCCCCTCACTTGGGGTATTCAGCTTTCGGGCTGTACTCAATATTGCCATGCTAGTAACAGAAAGTGAGCGGGCTAGAGCCATCCGTAGCCGTATGCTGGATATTGTGATTGATGTGGTGGCAGAAAAGGCTGGTGGTCATACTAAGTATATTAATCAACGAGATCAGGACTACCTTCCTGCCGCTTATATGGAAGATAGCTACCGGAGGCAATTTACCGACGCTTTGCGGGACTATCTGGCGATGGGCAATTATAAATATGTCATGTACACAGATAAGATATACCAGGCTGTATTTATGGAAAATGCGGTTGAATATAAAAAAGTGCTCAAGCTGGCTAATAAAGACAAAACCCGCGACACCATGTATGCCGAGGTATTAAAAGCGATTGCCAGTTTTGAGCATGGTTTGGCTGTTCAACTAAAGGATAAGTCTATAGAACTGGGTCGTAAACTAACGCCTTCTGAGCTGGATCGGATGATAGCGGATGCAGAAAATAATCCATTTTTAAAACCTTCAATCGATGATGCCAGAGTACGCATGGCAAGTCGTGATCTGGGGTTCCGCGATGCACTCCACGACAAATTAGAACACTATATCCAGACAGTGCCTGAAGGAGACTTCGATCGGTTTCTTGGTGAAAAAAGCCGGTCTTTAGAGGAGCAGTTATCTGACACCAAAACACTGGAAGTGCTCAAGCGTTTAAAGGATCGCTGATATGGTCAACATGATCCTCTATTTTGATATTCAGCATGCTGTAGAAGTACACGACTGGATTATAGAAAACTCGGGCGGGTTATCGGGTATTAAAGACCTTGGGCCGTTGGAGAGTACGCTCGAGCATATTCAAAATAATTTGTACTATCCGACATTTGAAGAAAAACTCAACCATCTGGTTTTTGCAATCAATAAATTCCATGCCTTTAATGATGGCAATAAACGATCAAGCCTGACACTGGGAGCCTATTTTTTAGAGTTGAATGGATACGATTATTGTGTACAGAAATTTGTACTGGAAATGGAAAATATTGTAGTTTGGTTAGCAGAAAATAAAATTTCAAAGGATCTGTTACTTCAACTAGTCACTTCATTGATTTTAGATGATGAATATCCAGAAGCATTAAAACTGGAACTTATTGATGCGGTGGGAGATGGAATACTATGAATGAAGAGCAACTCGAAAAGCTCTGCCTGGACTGGTTCCGTGAAGGCGGCTGGGATGTCGTTTACGGGCCGGACATTGCCCCGGATGGCATCGACCCACAGCGCGATGATTATGCCCAGGTTGTTCTCAGGCATGACCTTGAGGTTGCCTTTACCCATATCAACCCGCACCTACCGCATGAGTGCTTCGAGCAGGTGTTATCGAAACTCTCACAGGCTGAGAGCCTGGATCTCATTACCAATAACCGTGCATTTCACCGTCTATTACTGGAAGGGGTGCCTGTCGAGTTCAAGCAGGATGATGAGATACACAACGACCATGCGTTCCTTGTCGATTTTGAGCAACTCACCAACAACCGCTTTGTTGCCATCAATCAGTTTACCATCAGCGGCACCAGGCAACCGCGCCGACCGGATGTGATCTGTTTTATCAATGGCCTGCCCTTTGCCGTACTGGAACTGAAAAGCCCCAGTGATGAAAATGCCGATATCTGGGATGCCTTCAACCAGTTGCAGACCTACAAGGATGAGATCGGCGACCTGTTCATCTTCAATGAGGCGCTGGTAGTCAGTGATGGCTACACCGCCCGGGTGGGCTCGCTCACCGCCAACCAGGAACGCTTCATGCCCTGGCGCACCATCAAACATGAAGATGACAAGCCGAAACTTACGTGGCAGCTGGAAACACTGGTACGCGGCTTTTTCGACCGGGAGCTGTTTCTCGATTACATCCGCTATTTTGTGCTGTTTGAAAGCGATGGCGAGCAGATCATTAAGAAAATCGCCGGATACCATCAG